>DATNBW010000140.1:0-3059 GCA_035607275.1 Verrucomicrobiia bacterium
GACGCCGTCGCGCCGGAGCAGCTTCGCGACGACCTCGGAGTTGCGCGGGTGGTCGGTCGGCATCAGCCGATCGCCCGACTGGACGATCGCGACCGGAACACCGAACCGGGCATAGACCTGGGCGAGCTCGCACCCCGTCGGCCCGCCGCCGAGCACCAGGAGGCTCTTCGGCAGCTCGCGGGCCAGCGTCGCCTCGCGATTCGTCCAGACGCGGATCGTCTCGAGACCCGGCAGGGGCGGGATCTTCGAGGTCGAGCCGACGGCGACCAGCACGTTCCGTCCGGCGATCCTGTGGGTCCGATCGTCGTGGCGGATCTCGACGAGGCCACGACCGACGATCCGGGCGTTGCCGCGGAAGCAGACCGCACCGACGTTCTCGAGGCGGGTGACGTGGGACGAGTCGTCGGGCTCCGCTGCGTCGGCCGCGCGATTGACCATGTAGTCGCGCGCGGCGGATGCCCGTTGCCAGGAGTACGAGGCCGGGTTGGCGGCGTGCTCGGCGGCTCCGTGCAGGAGCGCCTTCGACGGCAGGCAGCCGATGAACGGACAGCTCCCGCCGAACCACAGGCGATCGATGATCGCGACGGACGCGCCGCGGGCGCGGGCCTCGTTGGCGGCGGCCTCGCCGGCCGGGCCGGCACCGATGATGACGAAGTCGAACGTTTCCATGGGCCTCAGTGTCCCCGATCCGGGTCGGGCTGGCGACGCTGGCGGACGGCCTCGTACAGGACGATCGCGGCCGCGACCGAGACGTTGAGGCTGTCGGCGATCCCGTGCATCGGGATCGCGATCCGGGTGACCCGAGGATCGCGCCAGGCCGGGCCGAGGCCGTCGGCCTCGCTGCCGAGAACGACGGCGATCGGCCCGCGCAGGTCGGCGGCGGCATAGTCGATGGGCGCGTCGACGATCGCGGCGACCGGACGGATCCCGCGCGCATGGAGCCACTCGAGGGCCTCGGCGGAGGCGGTCGCGACGACCGGCAACGCGAAGATCGTCCCGAGCGACGCCCGGATCGCGTTCGGGTTGAACGGGTCGGTGCGCGGATCGGTCGCGATCACGGCGTGGGCGCCGGCTCCGTCCGCGGTGCGCAGGACCGCGCCGAGGTTGCCGGGCTTCTCGACGCCCTCGACGATGACGAGGAGCGGGTCGTCGGTCAGGACCAGATCGGACAACCCGAGCTGCGGGGTTGCCACGATCGTCACGATCCCGTCGGAGCGCTCCCCGAAAGCCACCTTGCCCAGGACGGCGGGGCTCACGGCGATCGTGGTCGGGCGGTGACGGAGCCGATCGGCGGCAGCGAACGCGTCGGGGGTGCGCAGGAGGTCCTCGGCGAGGAACGTCGTCTCGACCCGGACGCCGGCGTCGAGCGCCCGGAGGATCTCTCGCGCGCCGTCGACGATGGTCAGGCCGGTGGCCTCCCGCTCGCGACGATCCCGGAGGCGGACCGCGGCCTTGACCCGTGGGTTGGTCAGGCTCGTGATCGGCGGCTGGATCATCCGCGAATCATGCGGGCTGCGACGCCGAGCGGCAGGACGGCGCCGCTCCGGGCGACCGGCTCGATCCGATCCGCGACGAGATCGGCGCCCGGCCCAGGCTGGAAGGCGTCGACCAGGACGTCGCCAAGGTCCTCGGGATCGAGGCCGGTCGCGTGCGCGGTCAGCAGCACGAATGCGTCGTCGGTCGCGACCGCGGCGCACGCATCGAGCAGCGCGGGCAGCGCGTCCGCGAGCTCCCAGCGCGAGCCGCTCGGGCCGTGCCCGAACGTCGGCGGGTCGAGGACGATGCCGTCGTAGCGCCGGCCGCGACGAGCCTCGCGCCGCGCGAACAAGAGCGCGTCGTCCACGATCCAGCGGACCGGGGCATCGGCCAGGTTCGACAGCGCGGCGTTGTGGCGTGCCCACGCGACGGCGGGCCGGGATGCGTCGACGTGGGTGACCCGCGCGCCGGCGCTGGCCAGGGCCAGGGTCGTCACTCCGGTGGAGCCGAAGAGGTTGAGGACCTGCGGGTCCGGCCGCCCGGCCAGGGCCGCGCGCAGCCACGGCCAGAATCCCGCGTGCTCGGGGAAGAGGCCCACCTGGCCCGAATCGGTCGGTCGAAGCTCGATCGTGAGCCCGTCGAGCTCGACCGTCCACGGCGTGCGGTCCGCGCCGTCCCAGCCCGCGCCACGCTCGAAGCGCAGATCTGCGGCGGCCCAGTCCGTCGCCGTCAGCCTCGGCGGCCAGACGGCCGAGGGCGCCGGGCGATCGACCAGCCGCGCGCCGAACCGCTCCAGGCGCCGGCCGTCGCCGGCGTCGAGCAGGTCGTACCCGTGTTGGTCGGCGGGAGTCTGACGCATGCGCGCACATCATCGCGGCTCGCACCAAGAACCGGCGACGGTCCGGTAACGTATCGGGCGGCATGAAGACCCAGCCCAGGCCGCTCACGGCAGCGGCCGTGATCCTCGTTCTGTCCGTGCTCGTTGCGTGCACCCCGGGCGGTGGCGGATCGACGGCCGCGCCGGCGGCCTCGGCCGTGCCGGGCTCCCCACTGGTGAATCCGCCGTCGACCAACCCGAGCCCGAGCACCGCAGGCAAGCCCGGCTACTGACCCGGCTGGTCCGGCCGCTGCGCCCGGGCCGCTCCGTTGTCGGCCCGCCGGGCCTCGGCTACAATGCGCGGCAGCCATCGAGCCACGCCGTCCCGCGGCGGAGCTCCGGGCGAGGACTGGAACGCCTCGCATTCAACTGGAGCCGAGCAACGGGACGTACGCAGCACGGTGGTGAGGTTCCGTCGGACGGCCCCCAGCCAGGGTCCGCGCGCCGGAGCCGCCCGGGCGGCTAGCTCAGCTGGTTAGAGCACTTGCTTGACATGCAAGAGGTCACTGGTTCGAGTCCAGTGTCGCCCACCACATCCCCGATTCCGCACGAAATGACCGCCCTCATGGCGGTCATTTGATTTCGCCCAGGTTCAGTGATCGGCGGCGATCGGGTCGAGGGCGACGACCTGGAGCTCGCGCTCCACCATCTTCTCGTAGGTGGCGAAGTGCGGAATCGCCGCGACATGGGCCGCCCACAGGCGTTC
>DATNBW010000146.1:0-6767 GCA_035607275.1 Verrucomicrobiia bacterium
GGTCGGATCCTGCTCGACGGCGTCGATCTCCGCGACGTCGATCCCGCCGACGTCCGGCGCCTGATCGGCGGCATGTTCCAGGACTACGTGACCTACCAGGCGAGCGCGGCGGAGAACATCGGGCTCGGCGAGCTCGACCGGATCGAGGACCGCGAGGCCGTGATCGAGGCAGCCCGGAAGGGCGGCGCGGACACGCTCCTCGACCGCCTGCCGGACGGCTGGGACACGCCGCTCGGGAAATGGTTCGACGGCGGCGTGGAGCTGTCGGGCGGCGAGTGGCAGAAGATCGCGCTCGGGCGGGCGTTCATGCGCGACGCCCGGATCCTTCTCCTCGACGAGCCGACCTCGGCCCTCGATGCGCAGGCCGAGTTCGAGCTGTTCGCCCGCCTCCGGTCGCTCGCCCGCGGCCGGACCGCGATCTACATCTCGCATCGGTTCTCGACCGTGCGTCAGGCCGACCGAATCCTGTTCCTCGAGCACGGCCGGCTCGTCGAGGAGGGGACCCACGAGCAGCTGATGGCGCTCGCCGGCCGCTACGCCCAGCTCTTCACGCTCCAGGCCGCGGCGTACACCGGCGAGCCGATCGACGACCTGCTCGCGGCCGACGAGGCGGATGCCCGCACCTCGGCCCAGGCCGAGCCGTTCGCCGAACGCAGCGCCTGATGGCCCCGTCGCGGCGATCCGTCGTCGTTGCGGGGCTGGCCGCCGCGGGGTTGACGATCGGCGGGCCGGTTCTTCGCCGGGCCGCCGGCACGCGCCTGTCCGCGCGGACGGAACGGCGGCTGAACCGCGTCGCGGATCCTGGTCCGTATCTCGTCTCGCCTGCCGCCGCCGACCTGCATGAGCGACTCACGATCGTCGATCTCCATGCCGATTCGCTCCTGTGGGGCCGTGACCTGCTCATCCGCGCGTCGCGCGGCCACATCGACATCCCGCGGATGGTCGAGGGCAACCTCGCGCTCCAGGTCTTCTCCGCCTCGACCCATGTCCCGCGCCACCTGAACTACGAGCGGAACGACGACTCGACCGACGACATCCGCCTCGTCGCGATCGTCCAGGGCTGGCCCCGACCCACCTGGACGAGCCGCCTGGCGCGCGCCGAATACCTCGCCGGGTGCCTCCGCGACGCGGCGGCACGGTCGGAGGGTGGCCTCCGGGTCGTCACGTCGGCTGCGGATCTCGCAGCCTTCCTCGAGCGGCGGACGGCCGATCCCGGGGTCGTCGCCGGCCTCTTGTCGATCGAGGGCGCGCATGCCCTCGACGACGACCTCGCCAATCTCGAGCGGATCGCGGCTGCCGGGTACCGGATGGTCGGGCTTGCCCACTTCTTCGACAATGCGTTTGCAGGATCGGCACAGGGCGTCGCGAAGATCGGTCTGACCGGAGCCGGGCGCGAGCTCGTCGCCGAGCTCGAACGTCGGCGAATCCTCGTCGACGTTGCCCACAGCTCGGCCGCCACGATCGACGACGTGCTGGCGATCGCGACGCGGCCCGTCGTCGCGTCGCACGGCGGCGTCCGCGCAGTGGCCGACAACGACCGCAACCTGAGCGACGAGCACCTGCGCGGGATCGCGGCCACCGGCGGTCTGGTCGGGATCGGGTTCTGGCCGACCGCCTCCGGGGGCAACGATCCGGCGTCGATCGCCCGCTCGATCGCGCACGCGGTCGCCGTCGTCGGCGCCGAACATGTCGGGCTTGGCTCGGACTTCGACGGCGCGGTCCCGACGCCGTTCGACGTCACCGGGCTGCCCCTCCTGACCGAGGCGCTCCTGGCGCACGGCCTCGACGAGGCCGCCATCGGTCGGATCATGGGCGGAAACGCGGTCGAGTTGCTGGCACGGTCACTGCCGGCGAGCTAGGGTTCAGCGATGGCCGGGCACATCCCGTGGCGTGTGGTCGACGTGCACCTGGTCGCCGCCCGCTCGATCTGGATCTCGACGACGCGGCCGGACGGTCGACCGCACGCGATGCCCGTCTGGTTCTGGTGGGACGGCCACGACGTCCACTTCATCACGCAGCGATCGACCCAGAAGGCGCGCAACATCGCTCACGAATCCTGGGTCGTCGTTCATGCGGGCGACGGTGACGACGCGATCATCCTGGAAGGTCGGGTGGAGGTCGTCGTCGACGCCGACGAGCTCGCCCGGATCGATGCCGGCTACCGGGAGAAGTACGTCGATCCGGGATCCGGTGCGACGGCGACGATCTTCAACGAGGGCGACGACTGCTACCGCGTCCGGGTCGAGCACGTGATGGCCTGGCTGTACGGGACCGTGGGAACGCGGACGGACTGGCGTTTCCCGAGACGATGACGCGGCCGCTCTGCTAGCATCGCCCACCCACTCTCCCTGCGACCGTCCATGCCAGGCCGGCCGCCACACTGGAGCTGCCGCGTGACCGATTCCCCCGTCGTCGACCCCGATGAGGTCGCGCCCGCCGTCGCGAGCCTCGAGACGATCGTCTCGCTCTCGAAGCGGCGCGGCTTCGTCTTCCCCAGCTCGGAGATCTACGGCGGGATCAACGCCGTCTGGGACTACGGGCCGCTCGGCGTCGAGCTGAAGAACAACGTCAAGCGCGCCTGGTGGCGGTCGATGGTCCAGGAACGCGAGGACATCGTCGGGCTCGACGCCGGGATTCTCATGCATCCCCAGGTCTGGGTGACCTCGGGCCATGTCGGGTCGTTCAGCGACCCGCTGGTCGAGTGCGCCACGTGCCACCGCCGCTACCGGCTCGACGAGCTGCCGGGCGCCGAAGGCCTGACCGCGACCGACCTCCTCGATCCGGGCGTCGTCGAGCGGCTCGGCCTGAAATGCCCGAATGACGGCGGGCCACTGTCGCCGCCACGCCGCTTCAACCTGATGTTCCAGACGTACATGGGCCCGGTCCAGGACGACGCCTCGATCGTGTACTTCCGGCCCGAGACCGCGCAGGGCTCGTACGTCAACTTCAAGAACGTCCAGCAGAGCTCGCGCAAGAAGATCCCGTTCGGGATCGCCCAGATCGGGAAGTCGTTCCGGAACGAGATCAGCCCGGGCAACTTCGTCTTCCGGATGCGCGAGTTCGAGCAGATGGAGATGCAGTACTTCGTCCGGCCCGGCGACCCGGCGACCGAGGCCTTCGACGAGTGGCTCCCCAAGCGCCGGGCGTGGTACGAGCGCTACGGCGTGACGCCGTCGCGACTGCGCTTCCGCGAGCATGCCCCGGACGAGCTCGCTCACTACGCGAAGAAGGCGATCGACGTCGAGTACCGCTTCCCGTTCGGCTGGAAGGAGCTCGAGGGCGTGCACAACCGCGGCGATTTCGACCTCGGGTCGCACCAGAAGGCGTCCGGCGAGAACCTCGAGTACTTCGACCAGGCGGCCGACGAGCACTTCATCCCGTGGGTCGTCGAGACGGCGGCCGGCGCGGACCGGGCGGCGTTCACGTTCCTGATCGACGCCTACCGCGAGGAGGAGGTCCGGGGCGAGACCCGCGTGGTGCTGGGCTTCCATCCCGAGCTCGCGCCGTACAAGGTCGCGGTCCTGCCGCTGCTCAAGAAGCGGCCGGAGATCGTCGAGATCTGCCACAACCTCCGGGCCGACCTCGCGACGGACATGCTGGCCGTGTACGACGACACGGCGGCGATCGGCAAGCTTTACCGGCGCCAGGACGAGATCGGGACGCCGTGGTGCATCACGGTCGACGTCGATTCGCTCGACGATCGCGCCGTCACGGTCCGCGAGCGCGACTCGATGACCCAGGAGCGGGTTCCGCTCGAGGGCGTCAAGCGCCTGATCGCCGACAAGCTGGCGGCGGCGCGGGCCGGCTGATCCCCGCTGCGCCGGCCAACCCGGGCTGGCGGACGCACGCCCGAGTCCCGGCGCGGCACCGGACCTCGGCGCCTCCCGCTGCGACGTAGGATGCGGCCGATGGAGACATTCGACGCGATCGTCGTCGGCCTCGGCGCGCACGGATCAGCCGCCGCGGCGGCGCTCGCGCGACGCGGCCAGCGCGTGCTCGGCCTCGAGCGATTCGGGCGGGGCGAGGCGTTCGGCTCGTCGGGCGGCTGGTCGCGGATGATCCGGATCGCCCATTTCGAGCATCCCTGGCTGGTGCCGCTGGCCACGGCGTCGTGGGACCGCTGGCAGGACCTCGAGCGTGAGACCGCCACGGGCCTCCTCACCCGGACCGGCGGGCTCTACGGCGGCCCGGGGGACAGTGCCATCGTGGCGGGCGCTCGCGACAGCGCCGCAGGCCACGGCCTCGCCCACGAGGTGCTCGACGCGGCCGAGATCCATCGCCGTTGGCCGATCCTCCAGCCGGCCGACGACACCGTCGCGATCCTCGAGGAGCAGGCCGGCACGATCCGGATCGATCGCGCGATCGAGGCCCAGCTCGGGATCGTCGAGGAGGCCGGCGGGCAGCTCGGGTTCGACCGGCGCGTCGTCGACTGGCGCCCGGCCACCGGCGGCGGCTTCGAGGTCGAGACGGCCGACGGGCAGGTTGCGGGTGGCGAGCATCTCGTCCTTGCGGCCGGACCGTGGACCGCCGAGTTCGTTCCGGACCTGGAGCTCCCGTTGGTCGTCGAGCGCGAGGTCCCGATGTGGTTCCGGCCAACCGTCGAGCCGGCGACCGTCGGGGCGGATCGACTGCCGATCTGGGTCCTCCGCGACGAGGGCACGGCGTACTACGGCATCCCGTACGACCCCGAGCTCGGGCTGAAGGTGTCCATCCATCACTGGGGGACCTTCACCGACCCCGACACAGTCGAGCGTGTGGTCGGTCCCGCCGACATCGAGCGCGTCCGCGCGTTCATGCGGACGCGGATGCCCGCCGCCAACGGCCCGCTCGCCAACGCGAAGGTCTGCCTCTACACGAACACGCCCGACGAGACGTTCGTGATCGACCGCCACCCCGCGGCGCCCGGCGTGGCATTCGCGTCGGCCTGCTCGGGCCACGGATTCAAGTTCGCCCCGGTCATCGGCGAGATCCTCGCGGACCTCGTGACGGACGGCTCGACGAGCTGGCCGATCGAGCCATTCCGGGCCGACCGGTTTGCGAGGTGATTCCGAGGTAAGTCCCGCTCGCGATCATGCGGCGCATGGACGACGTCGTTCAGGGCCGGATCTGCCGCGCCTTGCGGCGACGACGGTCGTTGACGCAGCGAGATCTGGGTCGGCGCGCCGGCTTGTCCCAGCAGGCCGTGTCCCTCGTCGAGCGAGGTCACGGATCGCGCCTGTCCGGCGTTGCGATGCGTCGACTGTTCGGCGCACTCGACGCGCGATGGGAGCCGAACGTCTCGTGGCGCGGCGGTGACCTCGATCGGTTCCTCGATGCTCGCCACGCGCAGCTCGTCGGGATCTTCGTCAACCTCCTGCGGTCTCTCGGCTGGCAGGTGGAGGTGGAGGTGTCGTATGCCTCGTTCGGGGAGCGAGGGTCGATCGACATCCTCGCCTGGTGGCCGCTCGCCCGGATCGCGCTGGTGGTCGAGATCAAGTCCGAGCTGGCTTCCGTGGAGGCAACGCTCCGCAAGCTGGACGAGAAGGTTCGTTTGACGATCGAGTCGATCGCCGAGACCCGGTTCGGCGAGCGGCCGAGGGTTGTCGCTCGATTGCTCGTCCTTCCTGACGGCACGACGGAACGGCGTCGAGTCAGCCGCGCAGACGACGTGCTCGGCGCGGCTCTCCCGGACCGAGGCACGCCGCTGCGCCGGTGGCTCCGACGCCCGAACGGGCCGATCCGCGGAATCCTGTTTGTTGCAGATACCAACCCGGGTGGTGAGCGGAGCCGCTGATCAGTGGATCCGGGCGCGATCAGACCGCGGTTGGCCCCAATTCGCGGGCGTGGTTGGTATTCGAAGCCGGATCCCGGTCGCGGGGGCGCTTTGCGGGACCGCGTACAACCCGGGTTGGTAGATGGGGCTGGCGCGAGATCGGGGACGGGAGCCGCTCGCGAACCCTCAGACCAGCTCCGCGATGAGGGCCGCCGCCCGGGCGGCGCCGTCGCGCTCGACGGGTCGCGACGCGACGGGCCGGTCGATCTCCTCGGCGATCGCGGCTCCGATCACGTCCGGGAGAGCCTCCTCGAACTCCATGAACCGGCCCGCACCGTAGCGCTCGAGCCGATGGCGGACATGGCGCCGCTGCTCGAAGTGGTTCGCGAGGGGGAAGTAGAGGAACGGCCGGCCGGCGGCGGCCAGCTCCATCGTCGTCGTGAGCCCGCCCTGGACGACGGCCAGGTCGCAGGCGACGAGGTGGCGATACAGGTCGGGCACGAACGGACGGACCTCGACGCCGGCCGGAGCACCGAGCGCGGCCGGATCGATCCGCGGACCCGCGACCGCGATCATCCGGAGGCCGTTGACCCGGCGGGCCGCCTCCGGGTACGCGTCGATCACGCGCCGGAGGAGGGCCTCGCCGACGCCGGATCCGCCGACCGTCACGATCACGACCCGCTCGTCCGGCGCGTAGCCGAGCTCGCGACGGAGCGCCTCACGCCCGGCGACGAGCGGCTCCGGATCGAACCCGGTGATGTAGCCGCTGAAGGCGAAGTGACGCTCGGTCCAGTCGCGGATGGCCGGCATCCCCGGTCCGAAGTCGTCGGGCACGATGTCGTCGGGGTTGCCGACGAAGATCGCGCGGTCGCGAAGGCGCGGGAAGCGCTCGACGTGCTCGATCATCTCGGCGTTGTAGTCGGCCGTCACGTAGGCTTCCCGATCGCCACCGGCCGGCATCGGCAGCCAGCCGACGAAGTCGGTCATCCAGGCGAACGCGGTCCGCTTCAGCTCC
>DATNBW010000174.1:0-5681 GCA_035607275.1 Verrucomicrobiia bacterium
CCCCTCCTCGACGGCCGCGCCCGCCGCCCAGCCCCCGCAAGGCGACCGGACGGCCGTGTTCGTCGTTCCCGGCGTCGACGGGCCGCGGGCGACGCTCCGTGAGGTCCGCCCGGATCGGTCGAGCCGAACGATCGCGTTCGAGGGACGACCGCTGACGATCGGGCGGGCCGGCGACAACACGGTGGTCCTGCGCGACGGACGGGCGTCGCGCCACCACGCACGCATCGACGGGCGCCGCGGCTCGCTGATCCTGTCGGACCTCGGGAGCACCAACGGGTCGTTCGTCAACGACCGCCGTGTCGAGTCGATCGCCCTCGGTGAGGGAGATCGGATCCGGGTCGGGACGACGACCCTGATCGTGGAGGCGATCGCGCTGCCCGTGGAGGCGGACGACCGTGAGCCGGACCCGCCGGGATCGGCGGCCGCGGGGGTTGACGGCGGAGCCGGCGACTCGATCTCCGGCTGATGGATCCGTTCCTCCTCACGGTCTGGGTCGTCCGCCTGCTCTTCCTCGGGCTCCTCTACCTGTTCCTGTTCCGGATCGCGCGCGCCCTCGTCGGCGATCTGCGGGCCGCCGCCCGGGAGCCCGGCGCCGAGCTCGGCCGCCTGGTGGTCGTCGCGTCGCCGGCCGGGGAGCCGGAAGAGGGGACGTCGCTCGCGCTCGATGCGATCGCCACGCTCGGTCGGGACGTCAACAACGCGATCGTGATCGAGGATCAGTTCGTCTCGGCCGAGCACGCGATCCTCACGTTCCGAGGCCGGGCCTGGTATCTCGAGGATCTCGGCAGCACGAACGGCACGTTCGTCAATGGGGCGCCGGTCGAGGGCGTGGCACCGCTCGGCTTCGGCGACGTGATCCAGCTCGGCCAGGTCCGCCTCCGCCTCGAACGCCCGCGCGCCGCCCGGTCGGGCCGGTGACCGCCGCCGCCCCGAGCCTGCCGGCGATCCTCGGCCCGATCCGGCCGCGGCCGCGCGGCCGGGAGACGCGCCTCCTGGTCATCGTGGCCGTGACGATCCTCGTCGGCAGCGTCTCGCTCGAGCTCGCGCGGCGCGTCACGGACCCGGGCGAGTCGCAGGGTCTCAGCCCGGCCAACCCGCTCCACCTCGCGATCTACCTCGGGCTCATCGGCATCGCCCACGTCGTCCTGATCCTGTCGGGACGCCGAATGGACCAGATCCTGCTGCCGGCGACGGCGATGCTCGGCGGGATCAGCCTTCTGCTGATGGAGCGCCTGCCCCAGACGCAGGTCGTCCAGAGCGTCGGGCCGTGGACCCTCGGCCTCGGTGACATCCAGCTCGCGTGGCTGATCCTGTCGTTCAGCCTCGCGACGATCCTCGCGGTCACGGTTCGCAGCGATCGCTGGCTCCGCCTCTACAAGTACACGTGGGCGGCGGCCGGCGTCGGGCTGCTCGTCGCCACGTACTTCCTCGGCGACGACATCAACGGCCAGCGCCTGAGCCTCAGCCTCGGCCCGATCAGCGGCCAGCCGGCCGAGCTCCTGAAGGTGATCCTCGTCGTCTTCCTGGCCGGCTACCTCTCCGAGTACCGTCCGCTGCTCGTCGAGGAATCGACGAAGGTCGGCCCGATCTCCCTGCCGCCCCTGCCGTTCCTCGCCCCGATGGTCGCGATGTGGGCGATCGCCCTCGGGCTCGTCGTCGTCCAGCGCGACCTCGGCGCCGCGCTCCTGTTCTTCACCGTCTTCCTGTGCCTGCTGTACGCGGCGACCGGTCGGGTCGGGTACGTCGTCGTCGGCGTCGTGCTCTTCCTGGCCGGCTCGTTCGTCATGTACCACCTCGTCGCGACCGTCCAGACCCGCGTCGACATCTGGCTGGACCCGTTCAAGAGCGCGTCCGGGGACGGCTACCAGATCGTCCAGTCGCTCTACGCGTTCGCCCGCGGCGGGCTGCTCGGCACGGGGCTCGGCGCCGGTCTGCCGACGGTCGGCGGCAATCTCCCGATCCCCGCGGTCCACACCGACTTCCCGCTGGCCGCGCTCGGCGAGGAGCTCGGCCTCGTCGGGGTGATGGCGATCCTCGGGCTGTTCCTCGTCGTCGTCGAGCGCGGGCTGCGGATCGCGGCGTCGGCGGCCGACGAGTTCCGGGCGCTGCTCGCGGCCGGTCTCGCACTCGTCATCGGGACCCAGGCGCTGATCATCGCCGCGGGCAACCTGAAGCTGATCCCGCTGACGGGCATCACCCTCCCGTTCGTCAGCTACGGCGGGTCCTCGTTGCTCGTCAACGGGATCATCGTCGGACTTCTCCTGGCCCTGTCCGACCGCGGCGTCGAGCCGCCTCCGCCGCCGAGGCCGCGCAGCCGCCTCGCCCGCCTGACCGGCCGGGTGACCCGGCTCGAGACGCCCGATCGCGCCCGGGCCCCGCTGCCGCCGGCGCGCGAGCCCGGGCGATGAGTGCGGCGGATCGCGCCGAGGCCGGGCGATGAGCGCCGAGGGTCGGACGCCGGCCCGGCCAAAGCCGCTCGGCCAGACGATCGCCCATGTCGGCCTCGCGCTCACGGTCGCGTTCGCCGGGATCGCCCTCGGCGCCGGGTACTGGCAAGTCCTGCGCTCGCCGGACCTGTCACGAGCGCCCGACAACCCGGCCGTGATCGCGGCCGCGCGGAATGTCGTCCGCGGGCTGATCGTCGATCGCGACGGCAAGGTCCTCGCCTCGAACAAGCGGAGCACGACGACCGGCGAGCCGTACCGGGTGTACGCCCACCGGTCGTTCAGCACCGTCATCGGCTACGCGACGACGGACTTCGGGACGGCCGGGCTGGAGCGGTCCTGGAACGCCGAGCTGACCGGCGTCTCGAACCGCGACCCGATCGGCGACGTCCTGCGCAAGTTCCGGTCCGATCCGTACGACCCGCAGAAGCTGACCCTGGGCATCTCGTCCGCCCTCCAGCAGGCGGCCATCGACGGCCTGGGCGACGATCGGGGCGCCGTCGTCATGCTCGACCCGACGACCGGCGAGATCCTCGCCCTCGCCTCGACCCCGACGTACGACACGAACGCGATCGCCAACCCGAAGACGTCGCGGGACGCGTTCGCCGCCATCCTCGACGACCGCTCGAAGCCGCTCCTGACCCGGGCGACCCAGGGCCAGTACGTCCCGGGCTCGGTGTTCAAGATCGTGACCGCCATCGCCGGCGTCGGGTCGGGAAAGATCACGGCCACGACGACGTTTGCCAACCAGCCCGCAGCCGAACGGGACGGGCTGGTCGTCGGTGGCTTCCGGATTCACGAGCACCCCGGGGTGCCGGCTCGATCGTTCAACCTGGCCGCCGCCACGGAATGGTCCTCGAACATCTGGTACGCGCTGGCCGGGATGCGGACCGGCGGCGACAACCTCGTGACGTTCGCCAGCCGGATGGGCTTCGGTCAGGCGCTCCCGTTCGACCTGCCCACCGCCGCCTCGCAGGTGACCGGGGGCGGTGGCGGCGCGCCCGGCGGTTTCGCCGACGACACCGAGCTCGCGAATGCGTCGTACGGCCAGGCGGAGACGCTCGTGACGCCGCTCCAGATGGCGCTCGTCGCGGCGACGGTCGCGAACGGCGGAACGCTCATGCGGCCGCACCTGGTCATCGCGACGACCGGGCGCGACGGGACGCGCACGATCGCGCCCGAGCAGATGGCGGTCGTGATCGACCCGGACCAGGCGTCGGTGATCGCGGACGCCATGCAGCGCGCGGTCGAGAGCCCGATCGGCGAGCAGTTCACGACCGGGGCCAAGGTCCCCGGCGTGCCGACGGCCGGGAAGTCCGGGACAGCCGAGCTCGGCGGGAGCGGGGCTCCACACTCGTGGTTCATCGGCTTTGCCCCGGTCGACCATCCACGGGTCGTCATCGCGGTCATCGTCGAGCGCGGCGGACGTGGCGGTGCTCGCGCCGCGCCCCTTGCGGGCGACCTGATGGCGCTGTTCTTCAAGACGTTCGGCCGGTGACGAACCCCGGCTCGCCGTCAGGGCCGGCATCCGGCGAGCCCCGCCCGTGGCTCGAACGCATCGGGCTTGCCGCGATCGCGCTGGTCCTCGGCCTGTTCCTGGTGGTCACTGCGATCGCGTCGTGGGCCGGCGGCGAGTGGATCCTGGCGGCGATGAGCGCGTCCGGGGCCGTGCTGACGATCGGCGTCGGGCTGGCGACGCTCGTCCGGGGCTGACCTCCGCCGATCGCACGGGCTGCTCGTCCGTGGGCTGCGAGCCTCGTCCCGGGCTGTGCGTTCTCCACCCGGAAGAACCCGTCCGCGAGCACGACGCCGCCGAGACACCACACCGTCACGATGACGCTCGTCTGAGGGGCGACCGCGAACCTCTCCCGTCCGCGGGACGTACTATCCATCAAACCCCCATCGCCGGACGCCCAGTCCGCGATTCCTCCGAGGAGCCAGATGACGACCCTTGAGCAGACCGGAGAGAAGGTCCTCGCCAACGTCGAACGCGTGATCGTCGGCAAGCACCACGAGGTTCGCCTCGCTCTCGTCGCGCTCCTCTGCCGCGGCCATCTCCTCATCGAGGACGTGCCCGGGACCGGCAAGACCGTCCTCGCCAAGGCGATCGCCCGGAGTCTCGGGTGCAGCTTCCGCCGAATCCAGTTCACGCCGGACCTCCTGCCGTCCGACGTGACCGGCCTCTCGATCTACAACCAGAAGACCCAGGAGTTCGAATTCCGGCCGGGCCCGATCATGAGCCAGGTCGTCCTGGCCGACGAGATCAACCGGGCGACGCCGAAGACCCAGTCGAGCCTCCTCGAGTCGATGGAGGAGCGCCAGGCCACGATCGACGGCACGACCTATGCGATGCCCGACCCGTTCCTCGTGATCGCGACCCAGAACCCGATCGAGTACGAGGGCACGTTCGCCCTTCCGGAGGCCCAGCTCGACCGGTTCATGCTCCGGATCCGTCTCGGCTATCCGCAGCCGCTCGAGGAGGTCGTGATCCTCGACGAGCAGAAGCGCCACCATCCGCTCGATGAGCTCGACGTCGTGTGCTCGGTCGATGAGCTGCGGGCCATGCAGAACGCGATCCGCGACATCTACGTCGACCCCTCCGTCGCCGAGTACATCGTCCGCCTCGTCGGCGCGACGCGGATCCACCCGGACGTCTATCTCGGCGCCTCGCCGCGCGGCTCGATCGCGCTGTACCGGGCGGGTCAGGCGCTCGCCGGGCTGCTCGGGCGCGACTACGTCATCCCGGACGACGTGAAGGCGCTCGCGGAGCCGGCGCTCGCCCATCGCCTGATCATCAAGACGAGCTCGTCGATCCACGACGTCCAGTCCGGAAGCGTCGTCCGCGAGCTCCTCGACTCGATCCCGATCGACGGCATCCGCCCGACCGGCGGTCAGAACGCACCGCGCTCGATCAAGCCGACCGAGCAGAGCGCCGCGAGCGCCTGAGCCTCGACCACCCGAACCGACGGCTGCTGCTGAGCCCGAACCCATGATCCGTCGCTTCCAGCTGATCGTCATCGCCGCGATCCTGTTGATCGCGGCGTTCTCGACCGAGCTCGACCACCTCTTCTATCTCGTCTACCTGGCGATCCTCGTGGTCGGCGGCTCCTACATCCTGACCCGGCTCGGGCTGGCCGACCTCGAGGCCGGATACGCGGTGAACCAGCTCACCGGTCACGTCGGCGACCGGCTCCAGATCACCTACACGCTCCGGAACACGAGCCGCCTGCCGAAGCC
>DATNBW010000160.1:0-6159 GCA_035607275.1 Verrucomicrobiia bacterium
GTCCGTGCGCCATCGTGGCGGCGGGGAGAAGCAGCACTACCGCAGGATCGACTTCAAGCGCGACAAGACCGGCGTCCCGGCTCGTGTCGCGACGATCGAGTACGACCCGAACCGCTCGGCGCGGATCGGCCTCCTCCACTACCGCGATGGCGAGAAGCGCTACATGCTGCTGCCCCACGGCCTGAAGGTCGGTGACGTCGTCGTCTCCGGGCCCGAGGCCGAGGCCCGCCTGGGAAACGCCCTGCCGCTGGCGAACATCCCGCTCGGCACGACGATCCACAACATCGAGCTCGTCCCCGGCAAGGGCGGTCAGGTCGTCCGGTCCGCCGGCACCTCGGCCCAGCTGCTCGCCAAGGAAGGCGACTACGCGACGGTCCGGATGCCGTCGGGCGAGATGCGGCGCATCCCGCTCCGGTGCATGGCGACCGTCGGCCAGGTCAGCAACCTCGACCACGAGAACCAGAACCTCGGCAAGGCCGGCCGCGCCCGCCACATGGGCCAGCGACCGGAGGTCCGCGGCGTGGTCATGAACCCGCGCGACCATCCGCACGGCGGTGGCGAGGGCAAGTCCCCGACGGGGATGCCGCCCAAGACCCCGTGGGGCAAGCCGGCGATGGGCTATCGAACCCGTCGCGCCAAGACGACCGGACGCCTCATCGTCCGCTCGCGCCATCGCAAGTAAGGAGGGAGGTAGCTAGATGTCTCGTTCTGTCAAGAAGGGCCCGTTCATCGAGCTCCGCCTCCAGGGGCGGGTCGAGGAGATGAACCGGCGCAACGAGAAGAAGGTCGTCAAGACCTGGTCTCGCGCGTCGGTGATCTTCCCGACCTTCATCGGTCACACGATCGCCGTCTACAACGGCAAGAAGCACGTCCCGGTCTACGTGACCGAGAACATGGTCGGTCATCGCCTCGGCGAGTTCGCCCACACCCGCACGTATCGCGGGCACGGCAAGCACACCGAGCGATCGACGTCCCTGAAGTAGGAGCCGAGGACCCGTGCGCGTTTCCGCCACTGCCAAATACCTCCGCGGCTCCACCCGGAAGGCCAATCTCGTCGTCGCGGCGATCAAGGGCCGGCCGGTCGAGGAGGCCGCCGCCCTGCTCCGGTTCATGCCCCAGCACGCCGCCCACGACGTGCTCGCGGTCCTGAAGAGCGCGACGGCCAACGCCGAGAACAACCACAACCTGTCCGCCGAGGACCTGATCGTCGCCGATGCCCAGGCCAATGAGGGCCCGACGATCAAGCGCTGGCGGCCGCGGGCCCAGGGTCGGGCGTTCCCGATCCACAAGCCCATGACTCACATCACGATCGTCGTCGCGGACCGGGAGGCCTGATATGGGCAGAAAAGTCCATCCGTACGGCTTCCGCCTGGGTGTCTCGCGCACCTGGACCGCGAAGTGGTATGCGGACAAGGAATACACCGACCTCCTCAAGGAGGACATCGGCATCCGCAAGCTCGTCGAGAAGCGGCTCGCCAACGCGAGCGTCTCGGGGGTCGAGATCGAGCGCGGGATCAACCACGTGACGGTCACGATCCACACGGCGAAGCCGGGAATCGTCATCGGCAAGGGCGGCGCCAACGTCGAGGTCCTCCGTCAGCAGATCGGCGGCCTCACGAAGCGCCGGGTGAAGCTGGAGATCAAGGAGATCCGCCAGCCGGAGCTCGACGCCCACCTCGTGGCGATGAACATCGCGGGCCAGCTGTCGCGCCGGATCGCCTTCAAGAAGGCGATGAAGCAGGCGATCCAGCGCTCGATGAAGGCCGGCGCCAAGGGCGTCCGGATCGCGGTCGCCGGTCGCCTCGGCGGCTCCGAGATGGGTCGTCGCGAGTGGGACCGCGAAGGTCGCATCCCGCTCGGGACGCTCCGCGCCGACATCAGCTACGGCCAGATCCACGCCCACACGACCTACGGCCGGATCGGCGTCAAGGTCTGGATCTACCGCGGCGACTTCGCCCCCGAGCGCCAGGCACCGCGCGACCTCAACCCGGCCACCGCGGTCGTCGGGCAGGGGAGCTGACCGATGCTGATGCCGAAGCGCGTCAAGCACCGCAAGGTGATGCGCGGCCGGATGTCCGGGATGGCCAAGGGCGGCCACACCGTCGCCTTCGGCGAGTACGGTCTGGCCACCCAGGAGCCGGCCTGGATCACCAGCCGCCAGATCGAGGCCGCCCGGCGCGCGATGACCCGCTCGGTCAAGCGCGGCGGCAAGATCTGGATCCGGGTCTTCCCCGACAAGCCTGCCACGAAGAAGCCGGCCGAGACCCGGATGGGCTCCGGCAAGGGCGCGCCCGACCACTGGGTCGCGGTCGTCCGGCCGGGCCGGATCCTGTTCGAGATGTCGGGCGTCGACCACGAGTCGGCGGTCGAGGCGATGCGCCTCGCCAGCCACAAGCTGCCGGTCGCGACGCGGGTCGTCGTCCGCGACAACGTGAAGGAGGCGGCCGATGGACATCGTTAAGGTCCGCGAGCTGTCCGACACCGAGCTCGAGAATGCCCTGCGCGAGGCGAAGCAGGACCTCTGGCAAGCCCGGTTCGCGCTCTCGACCCGTCAACTCAAGGACTACAGCACGATCCCGCAGACGCGGCGAACGATCGCGCGGATCCTGACCGTCCAGCGTGAGCGCAAGCTCGGCCGGACGGCGTGAGGGAGATCACGCGATGACAGGAGCAACCCCCCAGGTGCAGAACAAGCGGAAGACGAAGGTCGGCCGCGTCGTCAGCGACAAGATGGACAAGACGATCGTCGTGTCCGTCGAGCGCCTGGCGCGCCACCCTCTCTACAAGCGGGTCATCCGGCTCACGACGAAGTTCAAGGCTCACGACGAGCTGAACGACGCGCACACCGGCGACACCGTCATCATCGAGGAGTCGCGGCCCCTCTCGGCCACCAAGCGCTGGAAGCTCGTCAAGGTCGTCCAGCGTGCCGGCGAGCACGGCAACCCGTCGGACATCATGGTCGACGAGGTCGAGACCGACGAGGCGATCCACGCCGCGGCCCATCCGGGCCGCCATGCGCCGGACGGCGATGAGGCCGCCGAGGCCGCCGACCCGACCGGGGAGGCTCCGGCGTGATCCAGCCGCAATCCCGCCTCCGCGTCGCCGACAACACGGGCGCCCGCTCGATCCAGTGCATCCGGGTCATGGGCCGCTCGCTCAAGACCACGGCCGGCGTCGGCGACGTGATCATCGCCAGCGTCAAGCAGGCCATCCCGAACGCCGCCGTCAAGAAGGGCGACGTCGTCCGGGCGGTCGTCGTCCGGACGTCCAAGGAGTACGGGCGAGCCGACGGCAGCTACATCCGGTTCGACGAGAACGCCGCCGTCCTGATCAATAACCAGGGCAACCCGCGTGGCACCCGGATCTTCGGCCCGGTCGCCCGCGAGCTCCGAGACCGGAACTACATGAAGATCGTGTCCCTCGCCCCGGAGGTGCTGTGATGGCCGCCGCACTGCCGCGCCGCAAGGTCACGAAGGTTCCCGAGATCCGCCGCGGCGACACCGTCGTCGTGCTGACCGGCAAGGATGCCGGCAAGCGGGGCACGGTCGAGCGTCTCGTCCGCGACCCCCAGGGCCTGAAGAAGACCCGCACGAAGTACGGCAATCGCCTCGCCACGATGTCGCCGCTCGTCACGACCGCGGTCGTGGTCGAGGGGATCAACGTCGCGAAGCGCCACACCAAGCCGCGCCAGAGCGCGAGCACGAACGACCGCACCCCGAAGATCACCCAGGGCGGCATCCTCGATCTGGCCCAGCCGATGTCGATCGGCAAGGTCATGGTCGTGTGCAGCCACTGCGACAAGCCGACCCGGATCGCTCATCGGACCCTCGACAACGGTCGCCGGGTCCGGATCTGCCGGCACTGCGGCGAGCAGCTGGAGACGAAGTCGTGACCGCCCGACTCCGCGAGCGCTATGCGGCCGAGGTCGTGCCGGCGCTCCAGAAGCAGTTCGAGTACCGCAACCCGATGCAGGTCCCGGGGCTCGCCAAGATCGTCGTCAACATCGGCCTGGGCGAGGCCCTGACCAATGCCAAGGCGCTCGACGCGGCCGTCGGCGATCTGACGAAGATCACCGGCCAGCGGCCGATCGTGACGAAGGCCAAGCGCTCGATCGCCCAGTTCCGTCTCCGGACGGGCAACACGATCGGGGCCAAGGTCACCCTCCGCGGTGACCGGATGTGGGACTTCCTCGACCGCCTGACCACGCTGGCCCTGCCCCGCATCCGCGACTTCCGCGGCGTGCCCGGCAAGTCCTTCGACGGCCGCGGCAACTACAGCCTCGGGCTTCGCGAGCAGCTCGCGTTCCCCGAGATCGATTATGACAAGGTCGACCGTCTCCGCGGGCTGGAGATCAGCATCGTGACGACGGCGAAGACCGACGAGGAGAGCAAGCGTCTGCTCGAGCTCCTCGGCATGCCCTTCGCCTCGTAGCGCGGGGGAGGAGACCATGGCCAAGAAGTCGTTGATCGCCAAGGCGAAGCGCGAGCCGAAGTTCAAGGTTCGCGGCTACAGCCGCTGCTTCGTGTGCGGGCGCTCGCGCGCCTACATGCGACGGTTCGCCCTGTGCCGGATCTGCTTCCGGGAGCGCGCGCTCCTCGGCGAGCTGCCCGGCGTCACGAAGTCGAGCTGGTAGGAATCCAGATGAACATCTCCGATCCGATCGCCGACATGCTGACCCGCGTGCGGAACGCCTCCCGGGCGCGCCACACCGAGGTCGTCGTCCCGGCATCGCGGACGAAGCGCGAGATCGCCCGGATCCTCAAGGACGAGGGCTTCATCGCCGACGTTCGCGAGGAGCAGGACGGCCCGAGCATCGTCCTCCACCTGACCCTCAAGTACGTCGACGGCAAGGTGCCGGTCGTCTCCGGGCTGAAGCGGATCAGCAAGCCCGGCCTGCGGGTCTATGCCCGCAAGACCGACATCCCGCGCGTCCTCGGCGGCCTGGGCATCGTCATCGTCAGCACGAGCCAGGGGATCATGACCGGCGCGCAGGCCCGCAAGGCCGAGCTCGGCGGCGAAGTCCTCGCGTTCGTCTGGTAGCCGAACGACATGTCACGCATCGGCCGCCTCCCGATCGCCGTCCCCTCCACCGTCGACGTGACGATCGAGGGCCGGCGGCTCACGGTCAAGGGTCCCAAGGGAACCCTGACCCGCGAGCTCCATCCCGACATGACCGTCAGCCGCGAGGAGGACAACCTCGTCGTCACCCGGCCGACGGAGCAGAAGACCCACAAGCAGCTCCACGGCCTGACCCGGACCCTCGTCAACAACATGGTGGTCGGGGTGACCGACGGGTACCGCAAGGGGCTCGAGATCACCGGCGTCGGCTACCGCGCGACGAAGGTCGGCGAGAAGCTCCAGCTCAACCTGGGCTACAGCCACCAGATCGAGATCGATCCGCCGTCCGGGATCAGCTTCGAGGTCGAGAATCCGACCCGGCTCGCCGTCGTCGGGATCGACAAGGAGCTCGTCGGCCAGATCGCCGCGAAGGTCCGCTCGACGCGCAAGCCGGAGCCCTACAAGGGCAAGGGCGTTCGCTACGCCGGCGAGAAGATCCGGCGCAAGGCCGGCAAGGCCGGCAAGATCGGCGGGAAGAAGTAGTGTCCGGCCGTCGCCTCGACGGGAAGTCAGGGCAAGGCGGTGCCGAGCACCCGAACGAGCGCACGTCCCTCCGAGGTTCGAGGCTGAGCTCCGCGAAGCCATCGACCCGAGGAAATGTGCTGAGTGAGGGCGCGCAGGCGCCAACGCAGCCATGGCTTGTCCGCGAGGCGACCCGAGAGCGAAGGAAGTAGCGAAATGACGCAGGTCGCCAGCCGCGGCGCCGCACGACGCAAGCGCCACGACCGGATCCGCCTCCACCTGGAGGGGACCGAGTCGCGGCCCCGTCTCGCGGTCTTCCGCAGCAACATCCACATCTATGCGCAGGTCATCGACGACGCCTCCGGGCGGACGCTGGCTGCTGCCTCGACCCTCGAGAAGGAGCTTCGTGGCTCCACGTCGACGAAGACCGAGGAGGCGGCCGTGATCGGTCGTCTCGTCGCCGAGCGGGCGAAGACCGCCGGCGTCGAGCGCGTCGTGTTCGATCGAGCCGGGTTCCGGTATCACGGGCGGATCAAGTCGCTCGCCGAAGCCGCCCGCGAAGCCGGCCTCGAGTTCTGA
>DATNBW010000191.1:0-9497 GCA_035607275.1 Verrucomicrobiia bacterium
CGAGCCTGCTCGCGTGGCGCCGGCGCGGCCGCCGCTCGTGGCTCGGGCGCCGCCCTCTCAGGCGCGCGGGCCGCTGCCATCCGCCCACCGCCAGAGGGTGGAGGTGATCCGCCAGCCGTCGGCGGTCCGGGCCAGGAGCGCGTACTCGACATAGACGGCCGAATGGACCACGACGCTCGCGATGTCGCCCGACAGACTGGCGATCTCGATCTGGATCGCACGATCCGGGACGTCGCGCTGCCGGCCCCGCCCCTGGCGCGTCGCCTCGACCATCTCGTCCTTCGTCGTCACGTCGAGGACCCCGGATCGTGTGGCATCCTGGCCGAGCGCGTGCTTCGCCAGCCCGGGATGGAGCGCCCGATCCATTCGGGTTGCGTCACCGTCGAACCAGCCCTCGAAGTAGTCGAGGAGGCAGGCCCGGATCGCCACCGCGTCCGCGGGCCGGACCGTCTCGTCGACCGCCCCGGCCGTCCAGGCCATCTCGATCGCCATCGTCACCTCCCCGCCGGGCCCGAGCCCGGCTCCCCGACATGTCGAAGGATCGCACCGACCTTGCGCAGCGCCGATCGGACGGGCAGGGTTCCCTCCGTGACGCCGAGCAGGATCAGCTCCTCGGCGCCCAGGAACGGCGTCGCCATCAGGGCCGCCACCTCGTCCGGCGTGAATCCGAACAGATCCGCTCCGTGCTCCTGCTCCCGCCGAGCGACCTCGGCGAGCAGCCGGTACCAGCCACCGACCATGTCGCGGACCGACGCCGCGACCTCCGCATCGGACCAGCCAGCGGCGATCATCTCCTGGAGGATCCGGACGTATCCGGAGGTGAGATCCGACTCGAGGAAGTCACACGCGAGCTCCCAGCGCACCCACAGCGGCTCCGGCGCGTCGAACATCGTTCGCTGGCGAACGAGGAGCCGTTCGTTCTCCGCCGCGAGGACGGACAGGATGAGCTGGAGCTTCGAACCGAAGTGATAGTGGATCTGGCTGAGCGGGACCTCGGCGGCATCCGCGACGGCGCGGGTCGAGAGGTTGGCATAGCCATCGGCGAGGAGGCGTTCGCGGGCCGCGGCGAGGATCGCCGAGCGTGTCTCGGCCGTGGCTCGATCGCGGCGCTCGGCGCGAGTTCCGGATGCGTCCGCGGTGCGGTCGACCATGCGCTGAGCATACGATCCACGACTCACGAAGCGACCGCGTAAACGGCGGCGAGGACGAGCACGAATCCCAGCGGGTGGGTCAGCCGCCGCCCCCACGGCATGTTCTTCTCGATCGCGGTCAACGCCCCGAGCGCAAGCATGGCGACGACGCTGCCGAGCCCAACGCCGAACATCACGAGCATCAGGCTCCAGCAGCAGCCGATGCAGAACGCCCCGTGCGCCAGGCCCATCGCGAACGCTTCCCGCCGGACCGACCGGCCCTGCCAGCGATTGACGATGAACCCGAACGGGCTCCGGCACTCGTCGAGGCACCGATCGCGGAGCGGGCTGAACTGCCACAGGCCAGCCACCAGGAGGGTCGAGCCCATGATGAGTTGGGGGTGGGCCGCCAGCCATGGCCAGGTGTCGACCGCGGCGTGGATCCCGCGATCGAAGACCCACGCGGCCAGGCCGAAGCCCGCCCAGAGGGTGAGGTAGCCGGCAAGGAGCAGCCCGACGAGGACCGTCGGTGACGGTCGCCGACGGACGACCCCGGCGAAGACGAGGACGAGCGGGACGCTGGTCGGGAGCATCATCGCCACGATCATCAGGATCCAGCCGGCCGTGAAGAGGAGCACGTCGAGCGGAGCTGCGGCAAGGGCGCCGCCTGGTGCTCCGTCATGGTGAAGGTACCGGCCGTACGGCGACGCACTCCACAGGCCGATGGACAGCCAGGCGATCACGACGAGGGCGCCGAGCGATCCCCCGAGGATCGCCCGGTCGCGTCGTGCGCTGCGCAGGTGCTGGATGGCGAACACGGTCCGGCTTCCGACGCGGTCAGGCCGCGAAGCGGAAGTGGCCCTGGAGGGCGTTGTGACCCTGGAGGTCCACGCTCGGGATGCCATGGCCGCTGCCATCGCGGGTGTACTGGCTGGCCTTGCTCGCATAGACGGGCGAGCCCGGAACCGTGCTGAACACCGTCTCGGCCAGCGTGGTCGGGTTGCCGGTCGCGCCGACGAACGGCGCCATCTCCGCATCGACGAGCTTCCCGATCTTCAGCTGTCCCTTGCCACCGTGGACGCTGAACGTGATCGGCGAGCGCTCGACCGCGACGACCTCGCCGATGAGGCCGGCGAGGTCGGCGACGGGGCCACCGAGCTGGCCGGTGAACAGGCGGAGCATCACGCCTTCCTGCTCGGCCGTCGCCCGCTCGTCGACGAAGACGATCGCCTTCCACGACTTCGGGGTGAGGATGTTTCCGGGGATGTGAGCCGAGACCGCCAGGGTCAGGCCGCCGACGTCGACGCCCTCGATCGAGCCCGTCTCGATCCCCCAGGCGATCGTCGTGTCGCAGGTCTTGTAGTCCGGGTCTTCGCCGACCCAGCACGGGCAGAGGACGTTGCAGGTGCAGACCTCGAGCAGTCGTCCCTCGATCTCGTACGCCATCTCGCGTCTCCCAGGATGCCCTACGTTGTCAGTCGGTCGATCGACCGACATCGGTCGTATGACCGACAACATACGACCCCTGTCAAGACCCCGGGATTGGAGCGTGACGCGCGCGCACGACGGCGGAAACGGGCGAAACGGCCGAACCGGGCGAAGCGGCCGAAAACGGGCCGGCGGGCGGCAGACCCGCCCGCCGCGGCTACTGGTCGGCGTTGGCCGCCATCGCGTCGATCTCGGCGGCGACATCCGCCGCGCCGACGACGCCGCGCGGCTCCTTGCCCTTCGGCCAGTACAGCTCCTTGTGGACCTGGTCCTCGGGGTAGCCGCGGCCGAGCAGCGTCTCCTCGGCGGACAGGATCATGTCCGGGTTGCCGCAGATGTACGCGATCGAGTTCGCCGGTGTCAGCCCGAGCTCGTCGAGAACGGGCCCGAGGATCGCCTCGACTCGCCCCGTCCGCCCGGTCCAGGCCGCGTTCCCGGGATCGTTCGGACGGGACACGGTCGGCACGAACGTGACCGGGTACTCGGCGGAGGCCTGCCAGCCTTCGAGCAGCGAGCGGTAGCCCAGCTCACTCTCGTACGACACGCCGTTGAGCATGATCGCCCGGCGCGGGGCGCCGTCGATCAGCATCTGGCGCATCATCGCGACGAAGGGCGCGTTGCCGGTCCCGGACGAGATGAAGACATGGGTCCGGTCGTCGCCCGGCAGCAGCATGAACTTGCCCTTCGGGCCGATCATCCGCATGCCGTGACCGACCGGCAGGTCGAAGAGCAAGGGGGTGAACGTGCCGCCCTGGACGCGCCGGACGTAGAACTCGTAGCCGTCGATGCCCGCCCGGGCCGGCGCCGACGCGACCGAGTACGGGCGTTGCACGATCTTGCCGTCGATCATGACCCCGATCGTCATGTACTGGCCGGGCTCGAAGGGCGTCGGATCCCCGTCGAAGCGCACCCAGAAGTAGGCCAGCGAGTCCGTCTCGTCCTCGCGGCGGACGAGCCGGGCGTTGTACTGGGGCGCTGCGGGATCGATCCCGGACACGGGGGCGGTGAGGTCGGTCATGGTGACGGGAACTCCACGGCTCGGCGGGATGGCACCGTCATCCTACCCGGCCGCGGCCACACCTATGGGTGCTGCCAGAGGGCGTTCACGATCCGCCAGCCGTCGGCGGTCCGCGCGAGATGGAGATACTCGACGTAGAGCGCGGCGCGGACGCGGACGGACGCGATCGTGTCGTGGACCTCATCGACGATGATCTCGAGCCGCCGTTCGGCGGGGTCCGACGTGCGTCCCTCGCCCTCCTCCGTCCAACCGATCATCTGGGTCGATGTGACCGGCCGAACCCTGGGCGGCTGACCTTCGAGCGAGACGTGACTGCGCTTGGCGAGATCCGGATGGATCGCCCGCCGCATCCGGTCCGGATCGGCGTCGTACCAGCCGAGGTAGTAGTCCTCGACGGTCCGGGTCACCTCCGCGACCGAATCGGGAACCGTGTCCTCGTTCGCATCCATCGCCTGCCTCCGTTGTTCCATTGCCGGTTCGATCATCCCGCTCGCTGCCGACACGTCAAGGCCGGGCGGCACCGATCCGCAACCCGATCGGACGGGGGACCGCGGGTACAATCGCAACCTCCAGCGACAGCGACATTCGCGCCGCCCACGGACGGCGTCCATGATCCCGAGGAGCCCCCGATGGCCACGACCGCCGCATCCCCGACCGAACGCCGGCATCAAGCCGAGAAGCGCTACATCTACGCCTGGGGCGAAGGGACGGCCGAGGGCAACGGCGGGATGAAGGACCTGCTCGGCGGCAAGGGGGCGGGGCTGGCCGAGATGACGATCGCGGGGCTGCCGACGCCGCCCGGCTTCACGATCACGACCGAGGCCTGCAACGACTACTTCGCGGCCGGCGAGCAGCTCCCGGCCGGGCTCTGGGACGACGTCCAGGAGGCGATGCGCGAGGTCGAGCGGCGGTCGGGCAAGGGCTTCGGCGACCCGAAGAACCCGCTCCTCGTCAGCGTCCGCTCCGGCGCGAAGTTCTCGATGCCCGGGATGATGGACACGGTCCTCAACCTCGGTCTGAACGAGGAGACGCTCCAGGGCCTGATCGCCCTGACCGGCAACGAGCGATTCGGGTGGGATGCGTACCGGCGATTCATCGCGATGTTCGGGCGGATCGTCATGGACGTGCCGGCCAGCCGCTTCGACGAGCCGCTCGAGGCGCGCAAGGAGGCCCACGGAAAGGGCGCCAAGGACACCGACCTCGACGTCGCCGACCTGAAGGCGCTCGTCGACGACTACAAGGCCATCGTCCGCCAGGACACCGGGCGCGACTTCCCGACCGATCCGAACGAGCAGCTCGATCTCGCGATCAAGGCCGTCTTCGCCTCGTGGTTCGGCAAGCGCGCCCGCGACTATCGGGCGAGCCAGAAGATCGCCGACGACCTGGGCACCGCGGTCAACGTCGTCACGATGGTCTTCGGCAACATGGGCGACGACTCCGGGACCGGCGTCGCATTCACGCGCGACCCGAACACCGGCGAGCGCGTGCTGTACGGCGAATACCTGACGAATGCCCAGGGCGAGGACGTCGTCGCCGGCGTCCGGACGGCCCCGAAGATCGCCCAGATGGCGACCGACATGCCCGCCGTCTACGACGAGTTCCAGCGGATCGGCCAGCAGCTCGAGAGCCACTACCGCGACGTCCAGGACCTCGAGTTCACGATCGAGCGCGGCAAGCTCTACATGCTCCAGACGCGCTCGGCGAAGCGGACCGCCGCCGCCGCGGTGAAGATCGCGGTCGACATGGTCGCCGACGGAACGATCACGAAGGAAGAGGCGGTCGGGCGGATCGAGACCGGCCAGGTCGACCAGCTCCTGCGCGCCCAGTTCGACCCTGGCGCCCGGACGAGCGCGCAGCGGATCGCGAAGGGCCTGAACGCGTCGCCCGGCGCCGCGGTCGGCAAGGCCGTCTTCGACGCCGATGTGGCCGTCGAATGGGTCGGTCGCGGCGAGAAGGTCGTCCTCGTCCGGGTCGAGACCTCGCCCGACGACTTCCACGGCATGGCGGTCGCCCAGGGGATCCTCACCGCCCGGGGCGGAGCCACGTCGCATGCGGCGGTCGTCGCCCGCCAGATCGGCAAGCCGTGCGTCGCCGGCTGCGCGGAGCTCCTCGTCGACTACGGGTCGAAGAGCGCCCGCTCGACCGACAGCGGGCTGAGCTTCAAGGAGGGCGACTGGATCAGCGTCGACGGCTCGACCGGCGAGGTGTTCGTTGGCGCGATCCCGACGGTCGAGGCACGCTTCGAGGACCAGCCGGAGCTCCAGACGATCCTCGGCTGGGCCGACGGCTTCAGCCGGATGGCCGTGTGGACCAACGCCGACAAGCCCGAAGAGGCGGCCCAGGCCCGGAGCTACGGCGCCCGCGGCATCGGCCTGTGCCGGACCGAGCACATGTTCCGCGAGGGCGATCGCCTGGACATCGTGCGCGGCGCGATCCTCGTGGCGAGTGTCGCGACCCGGGCCAAGGCGAAGGCAGCGGCCGGCGGCGACCTGACCGCGGACGAGCGGGACGCGGTCGCGACCTTCGACGCGGCGATGGCCAAGCTCGAGGTTCTGCAGCAGGGCGACTTCGAAGGCATCTTCAAGGCGATGGACGGCCTGCCCGTCGTCGTCCGCCTGATCGATCCGCCCCTCCACGAGTTCCTGCCGAACCTCGAGGAGCAGCTCGTCAAGGTGACCCGGGCGGAGTCTGCCGGCGGGGCCAGCGAAGAGGACAAGGAACTCCTCGCGACGATCCGCTCGCTCCACGAGCAGAACCCGATGCTGGGCCTGCGCGGCTGCCGGCTCGGGCTGATGATCCCGGACTTCGTGAAGATCCAGACCCGGGCGATCCTCAACGCCGAGATCGCGGTCAAGAAGGCCGGCGGCAACCCGATCGCGAAGATCATGATCCCGCTCGTCGGTCACGTGAACGAGCTCGCGTTCACCCGGCGCCTGCTCGAGGCCGAGGCGACCGCCGTTCGCGAGGCGGCCGGC
Source organism: Verrucomicrobiia bacterium (assembly GCA_035607275.1). Lineage (GTDB taxonomy): Bacteria > Chloroflexota > Limnocylindria > Limnocylindrales > CSP1-4 > CF-46. Next base: position 6,612 of record DATNBW010000191.1, read on the forward strand.
GGGGTCGAGGTCGACTACAAGTTCGGGACGATGATCGAGGTGCCGCGCGGCGCCCTGACCGCCGACGAGATCGCGACCGAGGCCGACTTCTTCAGCTTCGGCACGAACGACCTGACCCAGATGACGTTCGGATACAGCCGCGACGATGCCGAGGGCGGGTTCCTCCTGAAGTACGTCGAGGACCACATCCTGCCGGTCAACCCGTTCCAGACGCTCGACGATGCGGTCGCCGGGCTGATGAAGACGGCGGTCGACAAGGGCCGCTCGACGAAGCCCGGGCTCGAGCTCGGGATCTGCGGCGAGCATGGCGGTGACCCGGACTCGATCTGGAAGTGCGAGGCGATCGGGCTCGACTACGTGTCCTGCTCGCCGTTCCGTGTCCCGGTCGCGCGTCTGGCGGCCGCCCAGGCGGCCATGGCTGGAGCCGAACGGGACAAATAGCGCCGGGTCAGACGTTGACCGCCCGGCGATCCTCGGCGACGAGATACGGGACGTAGTCGGGCCACCACATCGCCGCGTCCACGGCCTCCTCGAGGTCGACGTCCGCGGGGAGCGCGGCGATCCCGTCCTCGCGTGCGGCCGTCGCGACGGCCAGTGCGATCGAGCGGGTGACGGCCCGCAGCCGATCGACGGCCGGATAGATCGCGCCCGTCGCGAGCCGCTCGTCCGGCACCTGCTCCGCCAGCGAGCGGGCAGCCACGAGGAACAGCCGATCCGGCATCGTCCGCGCCTCAGCCACGATCGTGCCCAGCCCGAGACCCGGAAACACGAACACGTTGTTCGCCTGGCCGATCTCGTGGCGCCGCCCGTCGTGCTCGACGGCCGGAAAGGGCGAGCCCGTCGCGACGATCGCCCGGCCGGCCGACCAGCGCAGGATGTCGGCCGGGATCGCCTCGCATGACGTCGTCGGGTTCGAGAGCGGCATCACGATCGGTCGATCCGTGCCGGCGGCCAGCGCCGCGATCACCGGCTTGTTGAACGTGCCGGGCATGCCCGTCGCCCCGAGCAGGATCGTCGGGCGCAGGACGCGGATCACGTCGCGCAGGCCCGGTGGCCGGTCGGCGTCCAGATCGAAGCCATCGGACGCCAGCCGATCCGACGGCCGGGCAACCTCGAACTTGTCGCCGTCGAGATCGGGGCGGCCATCGTGGACCAAGCCGCGCGAGTCGACCATGGCGATCGCCGCGGACGCGTCGGCCGGCGTCGCGCCGTCGTCGATCATCGCGAGGCGGATCAGGCGGGCGATCCCGATGCCCGCGGCGCCGGCACCGGCGATCACGACCCGCTGGTCGACGAGCGTGGCGCCGAGGTGGCGCGTCGCGGCGAGGATGCCGCCGAGCACGACGGCGGCGGTGCCCTGGATGTCGTCGTTGAACGAGCACACCCGGTCGCGATACCGATCGAGGATCCGCAGCGCGTTGTGCTGCTTGAAGTCCTCCCACTGGATCACGCAGCCCGGCCAGCGCTCGGCGACCCCGGCGACGAATGCCTCGACGAGCGCGTCGTAGGGAGCGCCGCGCAACCGTGGCTGGCGATGCCCGAGATACAACGGGTCGGCGAGGAGGAACGGGTTGTCGGTCCCGACGTCGAGCGAGATCGGCAGGGTGAGGGCCGGGTGGATCCCGGACGCCGCGGTGTACAGGGCGAGCTTGCCGATCGGGATCGCCATCCCGCCCGCGCCCTGGTCGCCGAGGCCGAGGATCCGCTCGTTGTCGGTGACGACGATCAGCCGGACATCGTCGTACGGGCTGTGCCGGAGCAGACCGGGGATGCGGTCGACGTCGGCCGGGGTGATCCACAGGCCGCGGGTCCGCCGGATGATGTGGCTGAACTCCTGGCAGGCACGGCCGACCGTCGGCGTGTAGACGATCGGAAGGAACTCCTCGGCGTGCTCGGACAGGAGGCGGTAGAAGAGCGTCGCGTTGCGATCCTGGAGGGCGGCCAGGCCGATGTACTGCTCGAGCGGATCGCTCTTCCGCCGGAGGTGCTCGAGCTCCAGCTCGACCTGCTCATCGATCGTCTGAACGCCGTCGGGGAGGAGGCCGTCGAGCCCGAACGCGGCACGCTCGTCCGGCGGAAAGGCGAGGTCCTTGGTCAGCAGCCGGGCGCCCAGCAGGGCCGACGAGCGCAGCGCGATCCGGGCGGGCCGCCCGGCGGCGATCTCATCGAACGGGGAGGGGAGCGGTCGCACGGTCCGTCGAGTCTATCGGGCCGGGCGCGCGCTGGAGCCGGGCCGGGCGCGCGCTGGACTCGGGCCGGAGTCGGGCTAGACTCGCGATCACGATGACCAGCATGCCCGCCCGGCGCCATCGCGTCCTGATCGTCGGCGGCGGGTTCGCCGGCCTGTACGCCGCGAAGGAGCTCGGCCGCGACGATCGGGTCGAGGTCACCCTCGTCGATCGTCGCAATCACTTCCTGTTCTCGCCGCTGCTCTACCAGGTGGCGACCGGCGCGGTCTCGCCGGGCGACATCGCCCAGCCGCTGCGCTCGATCCTGCGCAAGCAGCGCAACACGACCGTCCTCCTGGGCGAAGCGGTCGGCATCGATCCGGAGCGACGCGAGGTCGAGATGTCGGACGGCGGCCCGATCCCGTACGACACGCTGATCGTGGCCACGGGCGCCCGGTTCTCGTACTTCGGTCACGACGACTGGGCGGCGCTCGCGCCCGGGCTCAAGTCGATCGACGACGCGACCGAGATCCGACGGCGGATCCTCATCGCATTCGAGGCGGCCGAGCGGGAGCACGATCCCGGCCGGCGCCGCGAGTGGATGACGTTCGTTCTCGTCGGCGGCGGACCCACCGGCGTCGAGCTGGCGGGCGCGATGGCCGAGATCTCGCGTCACACGTTGACGCATGATTTTCGCACGATCGATCCGCGGGAAGCG
>DATNBW010000198.1:0-7151 GCA_035607275.1 Verrucomicrobiia bacterium
AAGGTCACGACGAAGAACCACGCGACCCCATACGACCTCGCCGACGAGATCGTCACCGAGCTCCACGACGACTCGCAGTTCCAGTACACGACGAACGTGCTCGGCCAGTGCGATCGCTCGTCGAGCATCGTCGAGTGCTTCGCCCAGTACCGGAAGGGCTACTGCGAGCACTACGCGAGCACGATGGCGATCCTCCTCCGGGCCGACGGGATCCCGACCCGGCTCGTCGAGGGCTTCCTGCCCGGTCAGATCGACGTCGCGACTGGCCGCGAGACGATCACCACCGGTGGCGCCCACGCCTGGTCGAGGTCTACTTCCCGGGCATCGGCTGGTACAGCTTCGACCCGACCGGCGGCGGCCGGGCCGACCCCGAGCCGATCCCGGTCGGCTCCCCGCGGCCGATCCCGACCGCCAAGCCCCTGCCGTCGCTCACGCTCCGGAGCGGTGACGGACGCGACATCCCCGACCCGATCGGCAGCCGCGGCGCGATCACCGGCGTGGGCCCGGGGAACCGGAACGGGGGCGCGCCGGCCGGGGCGTTCGTCGCGATCGCGATCGCCCTGATCGCGGTCGTGCTGTTCGTCGCCTTCTTCGCCTATCGCCGCGGTCCGCGCGGCGCCCTGACGCCGGACGGCATCTACGCGTCCGTCGCGAGCCTCGCCCGGCGCTTCGGGTTCGGGCCGCGCCCGACCCAGACCGCGTACGAGTACGCGACGACGCTCGGTGACATCCTGCCCGGGGTCCGACCGGAGCTCCAGACGGTCGCGACCGCGAAGGTCGAGGTCGCGTACGGTCGGCGCGAGCTCGGTGACGAGCGGATGCGGAGCCTCCGGGACTCGTACCGGCGTCTGCGCGTCGGGCTCCTCCGCCTCGCGCTCCGGCGCGGCGATCGGCCGCGCAAGCGCTGACAGCGGCGCGCGACCCTAGAGCGCGCCCGATCGCGCCCGGGCGTCCGTCGCCGCCTGGGCTTCCTCGTCGAGGAGGCCGGCCAGGTGCTCGGTCAGGTTCATGGCCCGGACCACCGGCCGGCCGGCGCGGAACTCGAGCACGGTGATCCCGCACAGGTCCGACGACCACATCCAGAATCGCTCGAGCGGGAGGTCGAAGAGGGCGAGGAGGACGACCTTGAAGACGCCGTCGTGGCCGACGAGGATCGTCCACGGCTGATCGGGCACCGGGTCGCGGTAGCCGGCGACCTGCGGCGCATCGATCGAGCCGGGTCGACCGGCCGCGCCGAGCTCGGCGAGCAGGTCCGTCAGGCCGGGCGACACGCGCCCCCGGACCTCGAGCAGGCGCTCGCCGCCGGGCGCCCAAGCTAGCGTCGGCGTCCGCCGCCACGACGCCAGCCGTTCGCCGTCTTCAGCCGCGATCTGGGCCGAGGGCAGGCCCTCCCAGGCGCCCTGGCCGATCTCGAGGAAGCGCGGGTCGGGCCGGACCGGGACCGGCCGATCGAAGGCGTCGGGCGCGGCGGCGGCGGCCTGGATCGTCGTCGCGGTCTCGGCGGCCCGGCCGAGCGGTGAATGGACGATCGCGAGCGGCGGGCCGGCGGGGATCGGCAGGGCCGGTCGGTCGTGCGGCCGCGCGAGGCGCCGGGCCACGAGCTCGGCCTGGCGGCGGCCGGTGGCGGACAGGGGCGACTCCGCCTGACCCTGGAAGCGGCGCTCGACGATCAGCTCGGATTCGCCGTGCCGGACGAGGACGAGGGTCGCGTCGAGATCGGCCGGGATCGCCGGGCGCGCCTCGGAGCCGATCCCCGCCGTCAGCGGTCCCGACCCAGCCGGATCGTCCACAGCTCGATCACCGAATCGTGGGAGCGGATCGCCTCGGCGACCTCGGGCGCGACGTCGTCGTCGAGGGCCAGGATCATCAGGGCATCGGCCCGCGGGGCGCTCCGCCCGACGTGCATCGCGCTGATGTTCACGTCCGCCTCGCCGAGCGTCTGGCCGATCCGGCCGATCATCCCGGGCCGGTCTCGATGGTGGGTGATCAGCATGACGTCGGTCGGCTCGAGGTCGAGCCGGTAGTCGTCGAGCCGGGTCAGCCGCAGGTCGCCGCCGGCGACGGTTCCGGCCACCGTGGTCGAGCGCCCGCCGCTCTCCCCCGACAGGCTGATCTGGGCCGCGTACGAGCCCGCGTCCGGCGTCTTGCGCTCGACGACCGTGATCCCGCGCGCCTTCGCGAGCGACGCGGCATTCACGAGGTTCACGCGCTGGGTCGTCGAGGTCTCGATCATCCCGCGCAGGACCGCGGCGGTGAGGGGCGAGGCGTCGAAGGACGCAAGCTCGCCGGCGATCTCGAGGGTCACCGTCTTCACCCCGCTCCGGGCGAACTGGGCGAAGAACCGGCCGAGCATCTCGGCCAGCGGGAGGTACGGCGCGATCGCCCGGGCGGTCTCCGGAGTGAGCAACGGAGCGTTGACGGCGTAGCGGGCCGATCGCCCGGCGAGGACGTCGAGGACCTGGTCGGCGACCTCCTCGGCGACGAGGACCTGGGCCTCCGCGGTCGAGGCCCCGAGGTGCGGAGTCAGGAGCGTGTTCGGCGCGTCGAGAAGCGGCGAGCCGGTCGGCGGCTCGCTGTCGAACACGTCGATGCCGGCGCCGGCCAGCTGTCCCTCGGCGAGCGCCGCCGCGACGGCCGCCTCGTCGAGGATCCCGCCGCGGGCGACGTTCAGGAGGATCGCCCCGCGCTTCATCCGCCCGATCTGGTCGCGCCCGATCAGGCCCCGCGTGGTCCGCGTCAGCGGGACGTGAACGGTGATCACGTCGGAGCGCGCGACGAGATCGTCGAAGGGGACCAGCTCGACGCCGTGATGGGCCGCTTGCTCGGCGGTGACGAACGGGTCCGAGGCCAGGACGACCATCTCCATCGCCACGGCCCGGGCGGCGATCGCCTGGCCGATCTTGCCGAGCCCGACGATGCCCAGGGTCCGGCCGCGCAGCTCGAGCCCGGTGAACTCGGTCCGCTTCCACTCGCCGCGCCGGACCGACGAATCGGCCGGCGCGACCTTGCGCGCGACGCCGTACAGGAGGGCGAGCGTGTGCTCGGCCGCCGCGATCGTGTTGCCGGTCGGGGCGTTGACGACGGTGATCCCCGCCGCGGTCGCGGCCTCCAGGTCGACGTTGTCGACGCCGACGCCGGCCCGTCCGATGACCTGCAGCCGGCTGCCGGCGGCCGCAATGACCGCGGCGTCGACCTGGACCTGGCTCCGGACGACGAGGGCGTCGTAGCCCGGCAGGACCGCGCACAGCTCGTCGCGGCTGATCCCCGGGCGCTCGTCGACCTCGTGGGCAGCCCGCAACCGGTCCACGCCCTCGCGGGCGATCGGTTCGACGACGAGGATCCTCACGCGGGGACGGTGGCGCGGTTCGCGTCACGGCCGGGGGGCGCCGACCGGACGGCTCCGGTCTGGATCGCGAGGGCCGCGGCCTGGGCGGCGGCGACCGCCCGTCCGGGCTCGATCGGACGGCCCTCCTCGACCGCGACCCGCTCGAGGACCGCGATCACGCCGAGGATCTCGTCGGTCGTCACGGAGCCGAGGTGGCCGAGCCGGAAGATCTTCCCGGTGAGCTTGCCCTGGCCGCCGGCGAGGACGACGCCGTGGCTCTTGATCGCGGTGTTGAACGCCTTCCAGTCGTGGCCGTCGGGCAGCTTCGCGGCCGTGACGGTCTTCGACGCGAAGGACGGGTCGGCGAAGAGCTCGAACCCGAGCGCCTCGAGCCCGGCGCGCGACGCGGCGGCACACGCCTCATGCCGGGCGAACACGTTGTCCTTGCCTTCGGCATGCATCAGGCGGAGACCCTCGTCGACCTGGAAGACGACCGCGATCGCCGGGGTGAACGGCGTCTGACCGAGCGACGCCGACTCGTGATGGGCACGCATGTCGAGGTAGAAGCGCGGCATCTTCGCCGTTTCCGTCGCCGCCCAGCCGCGCTCCGAGGCGGCGATCATCGCCAGGCCGGGGGCCGCCATCCACGCCTTCTGCGACCCGGTCACGACGAGATCGACCCCCCAGTCGTCCATCTCGAACGGAACGGCTCCGAGGCCGGACACGCTGTCGACGAGGATCAGGCTCTCGGGCGACGCGTCGCGGACGGCTGCGGCGAGCTCCCGGATCGGGTTCATCACCCCGGTCGAGGTCTCATTGTGGGTCAGCAGGACGGCCCGGTATCCGGGATCGGCCCGGAGCGCGTCGCGGACCGCGGTCGGATCGGCCGCCTGGCCCCACTCGACCTCGATCTTCGTCACGTCCGCCCCGTAGACCCCGGCGATCTTTGCGAACCGGTCGCCGAAGCTGCCGATCGACACGCCGAGGACGCGGTCACCGGGCGACAGGGTGTTGACGACCGCGGCCTCGAGCCCGCCCGAACCCGCGCACGTGAGCATGACGACGTCGTTCGTCGTCCCGAAGAACGGCTTCATCCCCTCGAGGATGCGGCCGAGCATCGCGCCGAACTCGGGGCCGCGGTGATTGATCATCTGGCGGCCACCGGCCTCGCGGACGGACGGCGGCAGGGCGGTCGGGCCGGGGATCCGGAGATTCGGTTCAAAGCGGTCCACTGGAGTCTCCTCGAGGGCGCGGGCAGCGATGCGGGGTGGGCGGTGACGGGGCCCCCCGATGGTCGCAGAAGCGCCCGGATCGTGCCAGTCGCGGCGCGGCGCGCCAGTCGCGAATGCCTGCGTTCGGGGTCGATCGGACGGACAGGCTACGATCGACCGCGTTCGGCCGGTTTCCCGGCATCGGTGGTCGGCGATCGGCGGGTGGCGCGTCGCAGGCGAGGGCCACCAGTCGTCAACCCAGCGCCCACCGTTCTCTCGGAGCTCACCCCTTGGACGTTCATCGACGCCGGGTCGATCCCGGATACCCCCGTCTCCGGATCGATCGTGGCCGTGGCCGCAGCCGCACGAAGAAGGCCCTGATCGGCCTGCTCGTCCTGGGCCTGGTCGCCGGCGTCGTCGGGACCAGTGCCATCGCGACCGACACCCTCGGAGCGGGTCACCTGTACGAGCGGTTTCTCGCCAAGGTCGACCGCTTCCTCGCCGGACCGCCCCCGAACCGGTCGATCGATCCCGAGGTGATCGTCACCCCGGAGCCCGCCAGCCCGGCGCCGAGCCCCACCCCGACCCTGCCCCCGCTCGCCAGCGGCCAGCCCCGGCCCACGCCCGGACCGACGCCGACGCCGATCCCGCGGGTGGCGGTCGACGTCGACATCGTCCAGAACCACGACGCGGTGTTCGCCCACGAGATCGACAAGGACTGGTGCGCCCCGGCGGGGGTCACGATGGTCCTCGCCGTCCTCGGCAAGGGCGACCCGACCGAGGCCCGCCAGCGCGAGATCGCCTCACGCGTCCGCGAGTGGGAGAGCTACAGCGACAGCCACAACGGCGACTGGGGACCGTCGGCGATGGCCCAGGCGCTCGCGGCATACGGCGCGCCGGGCTACCGGACGCGGATCTACGAGACCCGGGCCGACGCCCTGCGCGGCGCGGCCAAGGCGATCGCGCTGACCCACTCGCCGGTGATCCTTCTCGCGTGGCGCGGGGCCCACACCTGGGTGATGACCGGCTACCGGGCCAACGCCGACCCGCTCGTGTTCGCCGATGCCAAGGTCAGCGGGACCTACATCCTCGACCCGTGGTTCCCGTGGAACTCCTCGATCTGGGGCCAGTCGGATCCGCCCGGGACGTTCCAGGACGCGCAGAACATGATCGACAACTTCCTGCCCTGGCAGCGCCCCGAAGGCCACTACGGGAGCCGCGATGGCAACTTCGTGGTCGTCGAGCCCACGCTCCCGCGCAGCTAGCCCGAGCGGGCGGTCGCGCCGCTCGCCGCTCGCTCGGCCAGCAGGCGCAGCCGACGCCGGACGAAGACGCCGAGCAGCAGCGCCTTGACCCCGGTTCCGGCCACATAGCCGGCGGGGATCGCCGCGATCCCGAGGGGTGCGCTCAGGGTCCAGGCCACGCCGACGAGGGTGACGAACCCGACGATCGAGGCGGTGACCTGGAGGGCCGTGTTGTGGCTGGCGTACAGCGCCCGGGACAGGGGATAGGCCAGGCTGTCGAGCGGGATCGAGAACGCGAACAGGGCGAGCACGAGGGCCGTCCGGTCGACGTCCGCCGGCGTGAACCGGCCCCCGCCGTGGACGATCTCGATGATCGGCCGGGCAAGGATGGCGAGGACGATCGCGGCGCCGAGGGTCAGCCCGGCGACCGTCACGACGTTGCGTCGGAGGATCGCCCGGAAGGTCGCTTCGTCGCCCTCGTTCCAGGCCGTCGCCAGGGCGGGGAAGACCGCCAGCGAGAACGCCGACCCGATCAGGCTGACCGGCACGGCCTGGTAGTCCGAGGCGTAGTTGTAGGCCGTCAACGCGCCGACGCCGATGCCGGTCGCGAGGCGCGTGAAGAACGCGACGGTCAACGGGTCGATTGGCTGACTGAGGAGGCGCGGCAGCATCAGCCGGACGAACTCGCGGAACGCCGGCGTCCGGATCGCGAGGCGCGGCGCGATCCGGAACGGCGTCCGCGCGATGCCGATCAAGCGCACGACGAGATGGGCCGCCGCGCCGGCGACGGCCCCGACCGCCGCGCCGCCGACGCCGAGCCGGCTCGACAGCAGGAGGGTTCCCGCGACGATCCCGCTCGTGTAGAGGATCGGGGCCAGCGCGTACAGGAAGAACCGTCGGTGCGCCACGAGGACCTCGCCCAGGACGAACGACGCGGCGAAGAACAGCTGGGCGAGGCACGACAGCCGGAGGAACGCGACGTAGTGGCTCCGGGTCGCCGCGTCGAAGTCGGGCGCGATCACTTCGACGGTCAGCGGTGCCACGACGACCAGGACCAGGGCGATCGCCGCCATGACGAGCACCGCGAGCGTCAGGACCGTCTGGCCGAAGCGGTCCGCGGCCTCCGGGTCGCGCTCGCGGAGGCCGTTGAAGATCGGCACGAACGGCGCCGTCAGGCCGGCCGCGACGACGACGTCGAATGCGATCTCGGGGATCCGGAACGCCGCCACCCAGGCCTCGTACTCGGAGCTCGACCCGAACGCGTTGGACAGCACCCGATTGCGGACCAGGCCCATCCCGAAATAGCCGAGCGACAGGACCGACAGCGTCAGGGCACCGCGCGGGAACACCACGTCGATCAGGCGACGCAGG
>DATNBW010000165.1:0-32043 GCA_035607275.1 Verrucomicrobiia bacterium
AGCCCCGCCATCCGGATGATCCCGAGCCCGTTCTCGTACGCCCCGAGCAGCCCGGTCCGGGCCAGCGACCAGCCGACGCCGTAGGTCAGCGGGATCGTCGGCGCCTCGTCGCGGACGATGCCCTCCGCCCGATCGAACGCCGCCCGGGCCGCCACCGGGTCCGTCGCGGCGAGAGCATCGGCGATGGCCTGGTCGAATGGCGCCGACGACCAGCGGCCGTAGTTGTTCGACGCGCCGGTGCCGAGCAGGATGCCGAGGAAGTCGTTCGGGCCGGGATAGTCGGCGATCCAGCCCATCGAGAAGATCTGCGGCGGATCGGTGGAGAGGCGGTCGAACAGGCCGGCCCCCTCGATCTCGACCTGGACGGTCACCCCGAGCTCGCGCTCGATCTCCGCGGCGAAGGCCCGGTCGGTGCCGCCGCCGCCGAGGAGCGTCACGGTCGGGAAGCCGCCGCCCTTGGGAAATCCGGCGTCGGCCAGGAGCTGGCGCGCCCCGTCGGGATCGTGTGCCGGCAGGAAGTCCGTGGCGCTCCGGCCCGGGATGCCCGGCGGGACCATGCCCGTCGCCGGCGTCGCCGCACCGGCCGCGGCGAGCGACACCAGGCGCCGCCAGTCGACGGCGCGGGCGAAGGCCTGCCGGACGCGGACGTCGTCGAACGGGGGACGCGACGTGTCGAAGCCGTAGTACTGGAGCGAGAGCCCGTCGCTCCGCCGGAGGAGCGACCCGAGGCCGTCGTCGTAGGACAGCCACGTCGCGTCGAAGGGGGACACGGCGGTGAGATCGAGGTCGCCGGCCTCGAACGCCGCGACCGAGCTCCGGCCGCCGATGTCGTGGATGAGCTGGACGGTGCCGATCGCCGGCCGGCCGGCCCAGTAGTGGTCGTTCGCGGTCAGGGTCGTCATCGTGTCGGTCTCCGCCGAGAGGACGTACCCGCCGGACGCGACGAAGGCCTTCCCGGGATCGAGCGCCGTCGGTCCGCCATCGATCCCCGGCGGCACGATCGCGAAGGTCGGGCTGGCGACGATCGTCGGGAAGTCGGTCGCCGGCCGGTTGAGGTGGGCAACGACGTCGCCGCCCTCGACCGCCAGCCCGACCGACGACCGATCGGACGACTCGCCCCGGGCATAGGCGAGCGCGTTCCTGACGTCGCCCATCAGGCTGACGAGCGGCGACGGATGGGCGGGATCGATGACCCGGAACCAGCTCCGCACGACGTCGTCGGCGGTGATCGGGCTGCCGTCGCTGAAGGCGATCCCCGGCCGAAGGTGGAAGACGACCGTCGCGCCGCCGTCGCGGAACTCCCACGACGAGGCGAGCGCCGGCCGAGTCTGGAGCTGGGCGTCGATGGCGGTCAGGCTTTCGAACACCTGGGCGGAGACGGCGGCACTGCCGATGTCGCCCTGGGCGGCGGGATCGAGGCTTCCGGCCGAACCGAGCAGGATCCGGACCGTGTCGTTGTCGGCGGCGCGGATCGGCGGTGCGCCGGCGCGCGGCGCGACCTGGCCGCCAAGGAGTGCGAGGGTCGCGATCAGGACGGCGACGAGACCGACCCGGGCGAGCCGGGCCCCGCCGCGGCGGATCATCCGGTCTGGCGCGTCCACCACGCCCCCGTGGGAACGAGGCCGTGCGTCCCGCGCCGTCGAGTCTGGATCAGGCGCTGGACGGCGACGGGCTCGCGGAGCCGGATCCCGCGGACGTAGTCGTCGCCGGCGAACCCGGCGAGGAGGGCGACGATGCAGACCCAGCGGCGCATGGCCGGAGTATAGGGGCGGGTCGGGCCGAGGCCCGCCGGGCGGGCCGGCCCCGCGGGGGTTCGCCGAGCCGACCGATCGGCGGGCAGGAAACGAGGCCTCGCAAGTCACACCGCCGGGGGAACGATGCATTGCCGCGAGGCCTCTGTCCCGATAACGATCCGCCATCGGAAACGTTAGGGCGATTCGGAGGAAGATCGTCGGACAATCCTCGCACTGAGCGGGAATCTCGGTGAAATCAACGAATTTCGCATGACGCTCCACCTGCGCAACACCCTGACCCGGACCGTCGAGCCCGTCGAGCCGGCCGACGGCGCACGACTCCGGATGTACGCCTGCGGCCCGACCGTCTATCGCTACGCTCACGTCGGCAACCTCCGGACCTTCCTCCTCGCCGACCTCATCCGGCGGGCGGTCCTCTACCACGGCATCCCGGTCCTGGCCGTCCAGAACATCACCGACGTCGGCCACCTCCGCGACGAACGGTTCGATCGTGGCGAGGACCGGATGCTCGTGGCCGCCGGCCTGGAGCACAAGACCGCGGCCGAGATCGCCGACGCCTACGAGGCGGCGTTCCACGCCGACGCGGCGCTTCTCAACCTCCTGCCCGCCCATGTCTTCCCGCGCGCAACCGAGCACATCCCCGAGATGCTCGAGCTCGCCCAGGCCCTGGTCGACGCCGGCCACGCCTATGTCAGCAACGAGGGCAACGTCTACTACTCGGTCGCCTCCTTTCCCGGCTACGGGGCGCTGTCCGGGAACACGCTCGACGAGCTGCGCGCCGGCCACCGCGGCGAGATCGAGGGCGACAAGCGGGATTCCGCAGATTTCGCGCTGTGGAAGGCGGCCGGCGAGGGCCGGATGCTGAAGTGGCCGACCCCGGCCTGGGGCGAGGGCTTTCCCGGCTGGCACCTCGAGTGCTCGGCGATGGCGATCCGCCACCTGGGGCCGCGGTTCGACGTGCACACCGGCGGCATCGACAACGTCTTCCCCCATCACGAGGACGAGATCGCCCAGTCGGCGCCGATCGTCGGCGGGCCGCCCGCGCGTGTCTGGGTCCACGGCGAGTTCCTGAACGTCGGCGGCCGGAAGATGGCGAAGTCGGCGGGCAACATCGAGCGGATCGCCGACGTGGCCGCCCGCGGCATCGATCCGCTTGCGTTCCGATCCCTGTGCCTGACGTCGCGCTACCGCCACAAGCTCGAGTACACGGACGCCTCGCTCGCGTCCGCGGCCGCCGGTCTCGCGTCGCTCCGGAGCGCGGTCGCGGCCCTCGGACCCGCGCCGGATGACGGCCCGTGGGCTGCCCCCGGCCCACTCCGGGCCGGCGTCGCGGCCGCCCGGCCGCTCGGCACGGCCGACGGGGTCGCCGGCAACGGCGACGGCTCGGGCCCGGCCCTGACCGACCGTGCCCACGCGCCGGTCGCGCCCCTGTCGATCGCGGGCCGGGAACTCCACGACCGGTTCGTCGCCGCCCTCGACGACGACCTCGACCTGCCGACGGCGTTGGCCGTCGTCCGCGAGACGCTCCGCGCGGACCTCGCGGCCGACGAGCGCCGCTGGCTCGTCCTCGACGCCGACTTCGTCCTGGGGCTCGACCTCGACCGGGCGGGCACCGCCACCGAGGTGGACGCCCGGTCGGAGCTGCCGGTGGGGGCCGCGGGCCTGGCCGCCGAGCGGGCGAGCGCGCGGGCCGCCCGGGACTACGCGCGATCCGACGCCCTGCGCGCGGAGCTCAACGCGCTCGGCTATGACGTCATCGACGGACCCGACGGCCAGGAGGTGCGCCGGCGCTGAGTCGGCGACGCCGGGTCAATCGGTCGCGAGGTCGCGGCGCTGCCCGAAGCGATCGATGATCCGGTAGAAGTTCCGCTTGCTGAGGCGGTCGCGCTCGGCCTCGGCGACGGACGTCCAGCCGCGATGCTCGTGGCGGATCGCCGGGATGGGCACCGCCAGGGCCCGGCGGGGCGGGCGCCCCTCCCCCTCGTCGCGAAGGACGAGGCTCCACCAGATGTCGAGATTGCGGTAGAACCGGAAATGCTCGTCGAGCGGGCCGCGGGCGGCCGCATCTGCCCGGCGGAAGGCGATCGCGTAGCCCTCGACGGCGGAGACATCCCCCGGCGGCGCGTCCTCGAACTTCCGAAGGTCGGCGCTCGCGATCCCGAAGCCGCCGGCCACGCCGACGGTCGGGTCGGCCAGCGCCTCCGCGAGCGGCGTGACGAGATCGCCCGCCGGCTCGACGGAGGTGTCGACGATGACGACGACCGATCCGCTCGACCGTCGCACGCCGATGTTCCAGGCGGCCCCTGTCCCGAGCCGCGAGCTGGTTCGGATGACCTCGATGCCCTCGCCGTCGTCCGGCAGGGCCGCGTCCTGGTCGGGCGAGGGGCCATCGGCCACGACGACGATCGAGGTTCCTTGCGGGGCGTGAGCGCGGATGCCCGCCAGGGCGCGCTCGAGATCCGCCGGCCAGTCGGTCGCGACGACGACGACGGTCGCGATGCCGGCGTCCGCCGCGTCGAGCCTCGACGGAACCGCCTCGCTCGATCCGTAGCGGACGACGTCACCCTCGGCCACGGTCGGCGGATGGGCCGGCTCGAGGGCGAAGTCCGTCCCGCGATCGACGATCTTCCAGCCGGCGGCCTCGATCTCGCCCCGGATCCGGTCCGCGGCGGCCCAATCCTGCGCGCCGCGGGCCGCGGCCCGCTCATGGGCGAGCGACAGGACGTCGTCGGGGATTCGGGTTCGCGGCACGGCCGAAGGATAGCCCGCTGCCTGACTCGTTCACCGTGGTGGAAACCTGCGTCGCGCCGACGGCCGCGACGGAGGCGACGCTGATCGTCGCCCGCAACCCGGTCGAGCGCGTACGATCGAGGCCACAGCCAGACACCCCGGGGACGCGCGCACGGAGTGACCGTTCGATGACCGACGACGTCAACGATCTTGCCCAGGAGTACTTCGACTATCTCCTGACGGCGTGGCCCACCTGGGGTCACCTCATGGGCAACTACCAGCACGCCGACCTGTACGACGACGCCAGCCGGGCCGGCGAGGACGAGGAGATTCGCCGCCGCCGCGAGTTCGCCGATCGGGCCGAAGCGATCCCGGAGGCCGGCCTGTCGGCCCAGGACCGGATCACCCGCGAGATGATCGTGTTCGACGGCCGGCGCAACGCGGAGATCCTCGAGGCCCGCTTCGCCGAGTTCGGGGTCGACCCGATCTTCGGGCCCGTCGCCGGTCTCCCGGTGTACTACCCGAAGCTGCCGATCCCGAACGCCGATGTCGCCGAGGCGATGATCGCGAAGACCCGCCTGATCGCCGTGAACTTCCGGGACCTGTGCGACCGCATGCTCGAGGGCGTCGCCCGCGACCGGACGCCGGCGGCCTTCGCCGTCGACGACACCGTCGCCCAGATCGACCGCTGGCTCGCGTCGCCGATCGGCAAGGATCCCCTTCTCCAAACGGCCGACCCGGCCGGCGTCGCCGATGCGGACGCGTGGCGCGATCGCCTCCGGAACGTCATCGAGACCGAGGTCCGGCCGGCGATGGCCGCCTATCGCGACACGCTCCGCGATCGCGTCCGATCCCATGCCCGCGACGACGATCACGTCGGCCTGACCTGGCTGGCCGACGGCGACGACGCCTACGGCCGGATGATCCGCTACCACACGACGCTCAGGCGGTCGGCGCAGGAGATCCACCAGACCGGTCTCGAGCAGATCGAGAAGCTGGCGGGCGAGTATCGGGTGCTCGGCCAGGAAGTCCTCGGAACGAGTGACGTGCCCGAGATCTTCCGCCGGCTGCGCGACGATCCCACGCTCCACCACACGAATGGCGCCGACATCGTCGCCGCCTCGAAGACCGCCCTCGCCCGGGCGACCGCCGCGATGGGCGACTGGTTCGGGATCCTGCCGAAGGCCGGCTGCGACGTCGAGGAGACCCAGTCCGGCGCCATCGCGTTCTACTTCCCGCCGGCCAGGGACGGCAGCCGGCCCGGCGTCTTCTTCATGAACACCGCCGACCCGACCGGCTGGGGTCGCTACCAGATCGAGGCGACCTCGTACCACGAAGGCATCCCCGGCCATCACCTCCAGCTCGCGATCTCGACCGAGCTGACGTCCGTCCCCGAGTTCCGGAAGCGAGCCTTCATCGCGGCCTACGGCGAGGGCTGGGGCCTGTACTCGGAGCGCCTCGCCGACGAGATGGGCCTCTATTCCACGCCGCTCGACCGGATCGGGATGCTCGAGGCGGATTCGATGCGGGCATGCCGGCTCGTCGTCGACACCGGCATGCACGCCCTCGGCTGGAGCCGCCAGAAGGCGATCGACTACATGACCGAGAACTCGCCGATGCGGGTCAGCCAGATCGTCCCCGAGATCGATCGGTACGCCGTGACGCCGGGCCAGGCCCTCGCCTACATGATCGGGCGTCTCGAGATCCAGCGGATGCGCCGCGAAGCGGAGGCCGCGCTCGGCGACCAGTTCGCGATCAAGGGGTTCCACGACGCCGTCCTCGGCTCGGGCCTGATGCCGCTGCCGGTCCTCGACCGGGTGGTTCGCGACTGGGTCGACGGCCAGCGCAGCGCCGTGCCGGCATGACCGCCGGTCGCACGGCAACTGCCTGGCGGGCCGGACGAGGGCGCACGCCGTGAACCCGGCCGACGTCCTGATGTATGGCCAGCGCCACATCGACGAGCTGATCGACCGCCTCGAGCCCGCCGACTGGGAGGCGGTCGCGCTCGGCACGTGGACGACGAAGGATCTCGTCGGTCATCTGGGCGCCTTCGAGGTGCGCTTCGTCGAGATCCTGACGACGTTCCTCGGCGAGGAGCCGGCGACCGGCCTGATGCGCGAACCGGTGGAGACGTTCAACGACGACCAGGCGGCGATTCGCCACGACTGGTCGAGCGGGGCGATCGTCGCCGAGTTCCGCGAGGCGCACGCCCGGGCGACGGCCCTCGTCGGGCGGATCCCAGAGGACCGCTGGCGGGAGGTCGGCACGATCCCCTGGTACGGCCCGCAATACGCCCTCGACGATCTCGTCGTGTACCTGTTGTACGGCCACAAGCGTGAGCACGCGCCCCAACTCGAGGCCGTGCTCGAGCGAACTGTCGCGCGTTCGTAGCAACCCGAACCGTTCCGCGGCTGCGTTCGGCGTCCGCACGAGCCTATCGTCGAGACGGGTCCGTGCGACCCGCGGAAGGACGGTCTCGACGTGGAAGGATCCAAGACGGAGCGCCTGATCGCTCTCCTCCATGCCCAGCGCGGTGAGGTGGCGCGACGCGCTGCCGAGGTGCGCGGCAGCCTGACATGGATCCAGTCCACGAACCGACTCGACCGCCTGAACGACCAGATCATGCGGCTCAGCTTCGCCAGCGTTCCCGGCGCCCCCGGATCCGCCACCGTGTCCCTGCGCGACGGACTCGAGGTCGAGCTCGACACGAGACCGGCGGATGACGCCCCCTTCCGCCGCCATGTCATCGACGCGCTGCGCAAGGCCGTCGCCATCGACATCCGCCGCCGGCCGCCCACACCGAGCGTCGTCCCGGCCATCGCCGGGGCCGCCGGCCCGACCCGCGACCAGGTCGATCGGGCGGAGGCCGCGCTGCACGCCCGGTATCCGCGCGCGGCCCTCGCGGCGGTCCCGGACACGGCGTCCCCGGCCGACGAGGCGATCTCGTTGCGCGCCGACCGCGACGGCCGGGTGACCTAGCTCCGGATCCGCCTCGGGGGTTGACATCCCCGTCAGCCTCCGACGATGATGAACGCGTGATCATGAACACGCGCTCACGCCCGCCGGGACGTCGAGCCGTCACCGCCGCCAACCTGCGGACCCGCCTGATCGACGCCGCGGAGCGGCTGCTCGCGGAACGTCAGCCGGGCTCGATCACCAGCCGCGAGATCGCCCGAGCCGCGGGGGTCTCGGACGGCGTCCTCTACAACCACTTCGCCGACAAGAACGATCTCCTCCTGACGGCGCTCCTCCGGCGGTTCACGGACCTGGTCGAGGCATTCGCGGCCGGTTCGCGAGAACCCGGCTCGGGGTCGGTCGTCGACGGCGTCGCCGAGCTCGTCGAGCGGTCGCACGCCCTGCAGGTCGCGGCGCTGCCGATGCTCGCGAACCTCGTCGGCGATCCGCCCCTCCTCCAGCGATTCATGGTCGAGATCCACCGCCCGCCGCTCGGCGGCGACGTGTTCCGGCGGCCCGTCGTCGACTACCTGGCCGCCGAACAGTCCCGGGGACGGCTCGGAACCTTCGATCCCGAGGCGGCGGCGGACGTCCTCGTCGGAGCCGTCCTGATGCAGGGCCTGATCGACGTCCTCGCCCACCGTCCCGCCGCCGAGAGCGCCCAGCGGCTGGCGGCGATCACCTCGACGCTCCTGTCCGGACTGGGCCCGACGACGGCGGGCGACCGGCCGTCCGGAACCGAACCCGACGGAGGCACTCCATGACGACCGCGAACCAACCCGGACCGACGACCGAGACGACCGGACTGGTCATCCGCACGCCGCGCCGCTACGACTTCCGCCTGTGGCTGGCCTCGTGGGGGCGCGAGGGCCGGTTCCGCGACGAGGAGATCCGCCTGGCACGGATCGCGCCGGGCGATCGGGTGCTCGACATCGGTTGCGGCACCGGCACGCTCACGATCGCGGCGGCCCGAGCGGCCGGCCCGACCGGCCGCGTCGTGGGCGTCGAACCCGGGGTCGAGATGATCGACCGCGCCCGGGCCAAGGCGCGCAGGGCCGGCATCCCGATCGAGTTCGTCGCCACGGCCGGCGAGGCCCTCCCCTTCGCGGTCGATTCGTTCGACGTCGTCCTCCTCTCGCTCGTCCTCCATCAGCTGCCGTCCGACCCGCTCCATCGGACGATGTCCGAGGTCCGCCGCGTGCTCGCCCCGGGCGGCCGGCTCCTCGCGGTCGACCTGGGCACCCCGATCCCTGGGCAGCGGACCGTTCATTCCCACGGCCACGGCTCGGCCGGCGACGGTCCCCGGTTCGACCTCGACCGGGTCGGCATGTTGTTCGAGCACGTCGGCCTCCGGATCGTCGACCGGGGCCCGATCGCCTTCCGGTTCCGGAGCCTCGAGCCGCTGCGCTACCTGCTCGCCGAGGCGCCGCCAGCGCCCTGACGTCCGCGGGGGACGGCCGCCGGACCGCGCGCCGGGGGTGGCCCGGCCGTGCGCCGGGCCGGAGAACCTTTCGCCGGCGCCGTTCGTCAGGACGGTCGACATGGGATGGTTGACCGCGACCGTGACTGACGAAGCCCTCGACGCGACCGCCGACCCGACCCGGGCAGCGCGCCGGCATCGCTTCCTGGCCCAGGCCAGGCCCGCCCTCGATCGCGTCTTCCGGCTCGCCGGCCTGCTCCTCGGCAACGGCACGGAGGCCGAGGACGCCGTCCAGGACGGGCTCGTCAGCGCCTGGCAGCGCTTCGACGACCTGCGCGAAGCCGATCGGTTCGGGCCGTGGCTCGATCGGATCGTCGTCAACGGCTGCCGCGATCGGCTGCGCCGGCGGGGAACGGTCCGGTTCATCCCACTCGCAGCGGACCTCGATCCGGCCGATCGCGACCCGTTCGCCGCGTTCCTCGAGCGCGATGCCCTTCTCGGCTCGGTCGATCGCCTGACAGCCGACGAGCGGATCGTCGTCGTCCTCCGGTTCTGGGCGGACCTGACGCTCGACGAGATCGCCGACCGGCTCGGCTGGCCGCTCGGCACCGTGAAGTCCCGTCTCCACCGGGCGCTCGGTCGCCTGCGCGAGATGCACGACCGCGAGACCCGCGACGCCCGGGAGGCGCGACGATGAGCGACCAGCGAACGGACCTGGACCTCGAGACGCGGCTGCGCGGAGCGTTCCGATCGGCCGATCTGCCGGCGGCGCCCGGGCGCCTCGTGGGCATGCTGGAGCGCGTTCCGGACGCACCGGTCGTCGCCACGGCCGCGCGGGACGCCGGCCGACGCCGCGGACGGAGCACGGGGTTCGGGCTCCTCGGTCTGGTTGCCGTCCTGCTCGTCGGTGGCGCGCTCGCCTTGTCCGGGGGCGCGCGGCAGCAGACACCGCGACCGAACGGCAGCGCGACGATCGCCGGCGAGGCGTCGGCCTCGGTGCCGCCGGGCCGTCGGATCACCTACCAGGTCGTGTGGTCGGCCGCGGTCGCGTACACGGCTCCGCTCCTGGCCGAGGAGGTCCGGATCGTCCAGGCCCGGATCGATGCGACCGGCGTCGTCGGGGCAACGGTTCGGTCCGAGGGCGGCGAGACCCTGATCGTCGACCTCCCGGCCGACCTCGACGCCGATCCACTGCGCCGGCTGATCGGCCAGACCGGTCGAATCGCGTTCGTTCCGCTCGACGACACCCAGGTCGAACAGGGCGACGTCATCGATCCGGCGGCGCACCCGGAGCTGTTCGGAAGCGAGGGGATCGCGACCGCCAGCGTGTCGACGGATCAGAGCGGCGGCCGCGTCGTCGTGTTCGAGCTGTCGCCGGCCGCAGCGGACCTGTTCGGCGCCTGGACGGCCAGCCATATCGGAGCTGGTTTCGCGATCACCCTCGACGACCGCGTCGTGTCCGCACCCGTGATCCAATCCGAGATCCCGGGCGGCACGGTCGAGATCAGCCAGGCGGGCACCGGCGGCTGGGATGAGCGGGCGGCCAGCGAGCTCACGACGATCGTCCGGCTCGGACCCCTCCCCGCCCCGCTGATGGAGGTGGCCAGCGGACCCGGGCCGGAGGATCCGCTGGCCAGCGGCGAACCGACGCCGCTGGTCGCCGCGAGCGGCCCGCCGGTCGCGTGTCCGGATCCGCTCGTGATCGAGAACCCACTGCTCACCTGCGATCGGGCCGTCCAGGCTGCGACGGAGATCCTGCCCGCCGGTCACGCCGCGATCGCGTCGATCCGCTTCGACCACGCCTGCTTCGACCCACTCCATCCCGGTCTGGCACTCGACTGCGCGATCCAGGCATCCGGGATCGTCACGTTCTCGTTCGCCGACGGAGCCGAGGCGTTCGTCGCCGGCGTCCGGATCGGCGACGCTGGAGCCGTGGAGGCGGTCGCCTTGACGCCGACGGCCGCCGGTGGGTCCACGTTCGCGCTGGAGCGCACGCCGGCCGATCTCGGGTGCGATGCGATCCCGCCGCCCTATCGCTGGTTCGTGATCCACGTGGACCCGACGAAGACGCCGTCCGTGTGGGCGATCGCGGACACGAAGGCGCGTCTCCGCGTGCTGTGGGGCTCGGCCGATCGCGGCATTCTGCCGAACAGCGCGGGCGCCATCCCGACCCCGGCAGCCATCGTCGATCGATTCGGGCTGGTGATCGCCCGCGACGGGACCCGGATCGACATCCCCGAGGGCGCCTGGCCCGCGCTCGCCGGCCGGTTCGTGTGCCCGGGACCGACCGCGGTCTACGTCACCGACCGGCCGTCCTTGCCGTGACCGTCAGCGCGACTCGAGCCGTGCCTGGGCGACCCGGCGCACGGCCCGATCGACCGCCGGGTTGTCGAGCATCAGCTCGCGCAGGGCGGCGGCCGGAAACGCGAGCAGGACCGACGCCTCGGTCGCGACGACCGTCGCCGTCCGGCCGTAGCTGAAGTCGCGGCCCCAGTCGATCGCCGCGATCTCGCCGAGATGGTCGCCGGGCCCGAGGGTGTTCACCTCGCGCTCGGCGACCCGGACCGACAGGCGTCCCGAGCGGACGATGTAAAAGGTCCTGGACAGGGCCCAGCGCTCGGTGACGGCGGCGCGCGCGGCAAACGGCTCCTCGCGCCCGGTCGCGAGGAATCGGCCGGCCTGGTCGTCCGTCACGGCCGCGAACAATCGGATCCCGCGCAGGTCGGCCGGGAACATGTCGTGAGCGGTCAGCCAGTCGATCGCGACGCCGGCCTGGACGGCGGCGCGCTCCGCATGATGGACGGTCGGCTCGTCGGCTCGGCCCGCCACGTCCACGGACGCGACCCGTTCGAGGGCGTGCTCGACATCGGCCGGTCCGCTCGTGTGGTTGAGGACGCACAGGCGGATCGCGTACCGGCCTCGGATCACGGTCGAGGTCAGGAGCACGTCGCCGCCGGCCGCCAGGTCCGCGACGATCCCTTCGTTCTGGCGATCGACGCGGTCGGGGTCGTCGCCGGGCGCGCCTCGCCGGCGGAACGTCAGGACGCCGAGCGACGCCGGCGTGACGAGCTCGAGCCGATCGTCGCGCTCGATCCGGCGCTGCGCGTCCACGGTCAGGTCCATCGCCCGGTCGATGGCCGCGCGGAAGGCATCCACGCCGAAGGTCTGGATCGCCAGCCACACCTTGATCGCCCGGCTGGCGCGGGTCAGCTGGAGGCCGCGATCGGCGAAATTCACCGCCTGCCGGTCGTCGATCCGCTCCCGGAGGTATTCCGGGTGGAGCTCGAACGCCCGCTCGAGCGCGGCGCCGTCGCGAACCAGCAGGCAGCCGACCTCGAACGGCATCGCCAGCCACTTGTGGGGATCGAGGGTCACCGAGTCGGCCAGCTCCATGCCCGCGAGCGCGGCGCGTCCGCGCTCCGTCAGGACCGCGAACGCCCCGTACGCGCCGTCGACGTGGAGCCAGATCCCGCGTTCGCGGCAGAGACGCGCGATCTCGCCCATGTCGTCGATCGCGCCCGTGTTCGTCGTGCCCGCGTTGGCGACGACCAGGAACGGCAGGCGACCGGCCTCGGCATCCGCGTCGATCGCCCCCGCGAGGTCGTCGACCCGGAGGCGAAACCGATCGTCGGTCGGGAGCACGCGGATCTGGTCCGGCCGGAATCCGAGATGGCGCGCCGCCCGCGCGAGCGACGAGTGGGTCTGGTCGCTGGCATACGCGACGATCCGCGGCGACATCGCTCCGACGATCGCCTCGCGGGCGCAGGCGATGGCCGTCAGGTTGGCGGCCGATCCGCCCGAGACGAGCACTCCTGCGGCGCCGGCCGGGTACCCGATCCAGTCGCGGAACCAGTCGAGGACCGTGAGCTCGAGCTGGCTCGGCCCGGCCGATTCGCGCCACGCCCCCGAATCGATGTTCGTGGCGGCGGCGATCAGGTCGCCGAGCGCGGCCGGCCACGTCCCGGCGCCCGGGATGTAGCCGAAGAAGCGCGGATGGTCGAAATGACCGACGAACGGGAGGACGTCGCGATCGAGGACCTCGAGCAGGGTCTCGAAGTCGCGACCGGCGGCGGGTGCCGGCTCGTCGATCCGGTCTGCCATCCCGGCCCGCGTCGCCGTCGTCAGGACCGGACCCGCTGCCAGCTCGTCGATGCGCCGGATCAGCAGGTCGACGACCGCGTAGCCCATCCGGCGCATCTGCTCGGAATCGAGCGCCAGCGGATCGTCTGCCATCCCGTGCTCCCTCCAGCGACCACGACGTCGCGGGAGTATGCGGGACGTGGATCGTGCCGGCATCGCCGCTTCGGCTCCGCCGTCGAGACCTCGGCCGAGGAAACGAACAGGGCCGGGCTCAGCCGCCCGCCGCAGGCAGATGGAGCCGGACGCCGACGTTGACCTGGCCGACGACCCGGCCATCGACGCGGACGAGCCAGAGCGTCCAGTCGGCCCCCGCGTCGCCGTCGCGGAAGGGCACCCGGACGTCGACGCGATCGGATCCGGGTCGAACGTCGATCGCCGGGTCGATGTTGCCTCCGTCGCCGACCGCCGGGTGGTCGTAGCCCTGGACGCGCACGATCGTCCAGCCGGTCTGGACCTGGAGGCGGATGCGATCCTGATGGGTGGCCGTCAGCCACGGCGCCGGCGGCCCCTCGCCGGCGATGTCGGTCGCGCTCGTCATCGTGCACGTGGTGAAGGTCGTGGAGCCGCGGACCGCGATCACGCCGGGACCATCACCGATCGATACGCGGATGTCGGGAACGACGACCGGTCCGGGCGGTGACGGGCAGAGAGGACTCGGGAGCTCGAACTGGCAGCAATCGCCCGGATCGACGACCGGCTCGGCTGGATCCGGCGACTCGCCCGGGACGCGCGGACCGGCGCTCGGGGTCGCAGTCGACGAGGTGCTCGGCACCGGCGATGGCTCGGCGGTCGCAGCGCAGCCCGCGATCAGCGCCGTCAGCGCCATCGACACGAGGAGCCTCGAGGTGCGCGCGATCCGCCGGCTGGCCATCCGCTTCACGCCTTCCCTGCCTGCGACGATCGGTCGACCGTCAGTCCCCAGACGCCGCGGACCCGGCGATGTGACGAACACCGGTCCGAACCCGAGCGTCAGGCTCCGGGACGCGGAGCCCGCGGCCGCACGAACGGGGCCGCCGGCTCACGATCGAGTCGGATCTGGACCGGCTTGCCTCGGAGCAGCGTGCCGCGCAGGGCCTGGACGATCGACGGGGCCGCGCCTTCGGCCACCTCGACGATCGAGAAGCGGCCGGATATCTGGATCGCCCCGATCGCGCGGGCCGGAACGCCGGCCTCGTTCGTGATCGCGCCGACGAGATCGCCCGGGCGGACGCCGGTCTCGCGACCCTGACCGATCCACAGCCGGACCCAGGCGCCGTCGTTGCGGCCCGGCGTCCGCCCGGAGCCGCCGGGTCCCGTCGGCGCATCGCCACGGACGGGCCCACGCGGGCCGCCCTGGCTGCCAGAGCCGCCCTGGCCGCCCGAGCCGCGGCCCGCGCTGGGGCCACGGTCCGGTCCGCGAGCCGGCCGATCGCCGAACAGCGACGCCGGGGCGATCTCGATGTCGGAGGCGGCGGCGTCGCGGCCGGCGGCGGCCTCGGCCAGGCTGACCGCGGCGAGCGCCACGTCGACCACGTCGAACTCCTCGGCCAGCGGCTCGACGACCGCCCGGAATCGGTCCAGCCCGTCGCCGAGGATCGCCTCACGCAGGCTGCCCCGCAGGACCTCCAGGCGCCGCTCGCGCAGGTCCGAGACCGTCGGGATCTGGGCGACCTCGAGGCGCGTCCGCATCGCCGCCTCGATGTTCCGGAGGAGACGGTGCTCGCGCGGCTCGACCAGGGTGATCGCGACCCCTTCGCGGCCTGCCCGGCCCGTCCGCCCGATCCGGTGGATGTACGCCTCGGGGTTGGCCGGGATGTCGTAGTTCACGACGTGCGACACATGGTCGATGTCCAGACCGCGGGCCGCGACGTCGGTCGCGACGAGGACGTCGAGCGCTCCTTCGCGGAACCGGCCCATCACCCGGTCGCGCTGCTCCTGGACCATGCCGCCGTGGAGCGCGGCCGTGTCGTGGCCCTGGGCCGAGAGGCGCTGGGCGAGCTCGTCGACCTCGCCGCGAGTCCGGGCGAAGACGAGCGCCGACGTCGGGTCCTCGAGGTCGAGGATCCGGCCGAGGGCCACCGACTTGTCCTGGCGCCGGACGACGTACGCGACCTGGCGAACCTTGGCCGCGGTCTCGCGGCTGCGCCGCTCGCGGTCGATCCGGACGCGGACGGGGTCCCGCAGATGGCGTCTGGCGATCTTCGCGATCGGCGGCGAGATCGTCGCGGAGAACAGGGCGGTCTGGCGAGAGGCGGGCGTCGCGGTCAGGATCGCCTCGAGGTCCTCGGCGAAGCCCATGTCGAGCATCTCGTCCGCCTCGTCGAGGACGACGACCTCGATCGCATCGAGCGCGATCGTCGAGCGGTTCAGGTGGTCGACGGCGCGACCCGGCGTCGCGACCAGGACGTCGACGCCACGGGCCAGGCCGCGCAGCTGCTGGCCGATTGCCTGGCCGCCGTAGACCGGCAGGACGCGGACGCCGAACGGCTGGCCGTAGCGATGGATCGCCTCGGCGACCTGGATCGCGAGCTCGCGGGTCGGGGTCAGGACGAGGGCTCGAGGCCGGCCTCCCCGCGCTCGATCCGGACCGAGGGCCTGGATCATCGGCAGCGCGAAGGCTGCCGTCTTGCCGGTTCCGGTCGGCGCCTCGGCGAGGATGTCGCGGCCGCCGAGCAGCGGTGGAATCGCCTCGCGCTGGACGTCGGTCGGTTCCTCGTAGCCGAGGGCGGTCAGGGCGGCGACGAGACGCGGATCGAGCCCGAGGGCGACGAACGCCCCGTCATCGCTCGGCCCGGCGTCGCTCGGGGCGGCGTCGCCCGCGACGATGGGCGGGTGGTCGTCGACGGCGGTCATGCAGCCGTCAGTATCGGTCGGAACGGGAATCGAGGGGCGAGCGAGACCCTGGCGTCGGAGAAGTCGTCGCGCTTCAGGGCGTCGCGGTGACCGACACGGGCGTCGTCAGCTCGTAGAAGAGGCCTGCTTCGTCCTGGACCTGCATCCGCAGGATCCACTCGCCGAGCGTCGGCTCCACGTACGTTCCCGCGAGGATGATCCGGGACCGGCCCCCGTCCGACAGCCGCGGCGTTTCGAACGTCAGGTCGTACGTCGTCCCCGAGCCGGCCGCGAGGATGGTCGGGCCCGACGGCGTCGGCGCGTCGAGGGTCGGGTAGTTGCCGACCTCCTGGATCGTGAACCGCGGCCAGGCGGTCTTGCCGCCGGCCAGGAGGCGGACATCCTTGGTCGCCGAGACGACGACACGCACCCGGATCTGGGCGACCGTCGTGCCGTCGTCCGCGGTCTCGACGTGAAGATCGCGGGTCGACACGCTCAGCACCGACGATCGGGCGGCGAGATCGGCCGCGTCGTTGTCGGCGGTACGCTCGACGCCGCTCTGGTTGGCGAATCCGACGACGGCCCCGCCGACGGCGGCGAGCCCGATGACGGCCACGGCACCGAGCGCGGTCCCGGCCAGGGCGACCCGGGCAGCCGCGGTCCGGACGAGGACGGCATACCCGCCGACGGCGCCGACCGCGACCGGGGCGGCAACGAGCAGGCCGATCGGGAGGTAGCGGAGATACGTTCCGAGGGTCGGACTCCCGCTGTCCATCGTCGCGACACCGACGCCGAGGACCAGCACCGTGCCCCCGACCGCCAGTCCGATGGCCACGGCCAGCGCGAGGGCCACGAAGCGATCGCGGCGCCTGCGGATCCGGTCCGATCGGAGCTGGCGTGCGCTCCACGCCGCGATCCCGATCAGGCCGGCCAGCCCGACGATCGGTACCCCGATTGCCAGGACCCTGAAGACGATGGCGTCCATATCCCCTCCGTGACCGCCACCGGTGCTGACGATTCCCGTCCGGCGGATCGCTCTCGACCGATGAGCGTCGGTCGAACCACAGACGCCCGCCGGTCGAGCGCGTGACGCATCTGTCGGCTCGCCGTCATCGCGCGCGGCGGACCCCTGCAGCGGTTACGCGCTCGAGGCGACCGGCTGAAGCTCGCGAGCGATCGTCGCCGCCCAGGCCTCGATTGCCGGCCAGTCACGGAAGTCGCCGGCCGGGAGCGCCTGACGCGCGGCGGGCACGACCTTGAGGAACCGAGCCATGAGGCTCTCGGCGGGGCCGGTCGGGTCCGCGTCCGGATCGTAGGCGCCGAAGAAGACCCGCTCGTCACGCGGCCGGATCGAGCGCGCGAACTCCGCGAACTCCTTCGGCTCGGACGCCTTCAGCTGGTCCCGGCCCTTCCCGTCGACGATCTCCGAGCTGGTCGGACCGCTGCTGAACAACCAGACGGGACGAGTCGCGAGGCGGTCGCGATGGCGCCGGACGAACGTGGTCGCCGGACCGAGCCAGCCGCCCATGTAGGCCGCGCTCCCGATGACGAATCCGTCATATTTGTCGATCGGGCCGGCGTCCTCGACGCTCCGCAGCGCGACGTCCAGGCCGGTCCGCTCGAGCGTCGCGGCGATGCACTCGGCGATGCCCCGGGTGGCGCCATGGCGGGTGGCGTAGGCAACGAGGATCTTCATGGTGTGCTCCTTCCTGCGCCCAGCGTCCGGCCGGCCGGGGCAAGGAACAAGGGCCAGAAGTCGCGTTCGCGGCGGCGACCGCGGCACAGGAGCGCACCGGCGGAGGCTCTCGACCCATGCCGCCCGCTCGCGCCCGGCTAGGACACGAGTCGCTTGTACCGGATCCGGTGCGGCTGGTCGGCCGCGGTCCCGAGCTCCCTGTGGCGGAACGCCTCGTAGTCGCTGACGTTGCCCTCGAACCAGCGGACCTGGCTGTCGCCCTCGAACGCCAGGATGTGGGTCGCGATCCGGTCGAGGAACCAGCGGTCGTGGCTGATGACGACGACGCAGCCCGGGAAGGATTCGAGGCCGGCCTCGAGGGCCCGGAGCGTGTCGACATCGAGGTCGTTGGTCGGCTCGTCGAGGAGCAGGACGTTGCCGCCGGTCTGGAGCAGCTTGGCCAGGTGGACCCGGTTGCGCTCCCCGCCGGACAGCGTGCCGACCATCTTCTGCTGGTCCGTGCCCCGGAAGTTGAACGAGCTGACGTAGGCCCGGGCCGGGACCTCGCGCTTGCCGACCGTGACCACCTCGACGCCCTGGGTGATCTCCTGGAAGACCGTGCTCTCGGCGTGGAGGTCGTCGCGGCTCTGGTCGACGTAGCTCAGCTGGACGGTCTCGCCGATCGTCACCGTGCCCGCATCGGCCGCCTCCTGGCCGACGAGCATCCGGAAGAGCGTCGTCTTGCCGGCGCCGTTCGGGCCGATGATCCCGACGATGCCGGCACGCGGCAGCGAGAACGTCAGGTCCTCGATGAGCAGCCGATCGCCATATCCCTTGCGCAGGTCGCTGACCTCGATCACCGTGTCGCCGAGACGCGGACCGGGCGGAATCGCGATCTCGAGCTCGCGGGTCTGGTCCTTCGTCTCGTTCGCCTCGGCGAGCAGCTTCTCGTACGCGGTCAGGCGGGCCTTGCCCTTGGCCTGGCGCGCCTTCGCGCCCATCCGGACCCACTCGAGCTCCCGGGCCAGCGTCCGCTGGCGCGCGTCCGCCTGCTTGTTCTCGCGAGCCATCCGCTCCAGCTTCTGCTCGAGCCAGCTCGAGTAGTTGCCGGAGAACGGGATGCCCCGGCCGCGGTCGAGCTCCAGGATCCACTTCGCGACGTTGTCGAGGAAGTAGCGATCGTGAGTGACGGCCACGACGGTGCCCGCGTACTCGCCGAGGAACCGCTCGAGCCACTCGACCGACTCCGCGTCGAGGTGGTTCGTCGGCTCGTCGAGGAGGAGCAGGTCCGGGTGCTGGAGGAGGAGCCGGCACAGGGCGACGCGGCGCTTCTCGCCGCCGGACAGGGTCGCCACCTCGGCGTCGTCCGGGGGGCAGCGCAGGGCGTCCATCGCGATGTCGACGTTGCGCTCGAGGTTCCAGGCGTCGGCCGCGTTGATCCGATCCTCGAGCGCCGACTGGGCGGCCCCGATCGCCTCGTAGTCGGCGTCCGGATCGGCCCACTTCGCCATGACCGCGTTGTACTCGTCGATGAGATTCTGGACCGGACGCACGCCGTCGAGCACGTTGCCCTTGACGTCCTTGGCCGGGTCGAGCTGGGGCTCCTGGCTCAGGAACCCGACCGTGAAGCCCGGCGTGAGCCGGGCGTCGCCCGTGAAGCCGTCGTCGAGCCCGGCCATGATCCGGAGCAGGCTCGACTTGCCGGCGCCGTTCGCGCCGATGACCCCGATCTTGGCGCCCGGGTAGAACGAGATCGAGATGTCCTCGAGCACGGTCCGGTCGGGCGGGTAGTGGCGGGCGAGCTTGTACGAGGTGTAGATGAATTCAGCAGGCATCGGTCAAGGGTACGGGCATGCGGCGGGCCGGGTCTCGGACGGCTACGCGAGGGCAACGGCCATCTCGTCCCAGCAGCGGGCGATCGTCCGGATGCCCGTCTCGAAGTTGTTCAGGTCCATGAACTCGTTCGGGGCGTGAGCCTGGCTGTCCGGCGGAGCGAATCCCAGGAGGACCACGGGCAGGCCGAGGAGGTCGCCGAAGCTGGCCGTCACCGGGACGCTGCCTCCGGCGCGGTAGTACAGCGGAGGGACGCCGAATGTCGCCTCGATCGCGCGCGCCGCCGCCCGCGTCGCGGGATGATCGATCGGTGTCGAGCTGGGGAGGCCGTCGGTCACGGCACGCATCGTCACCTCGACGCCCGGCGGCGCGATGTCCGCGACGAACGCGCGAATCCGCTCGAAGACGCGCCCCGGATCCTGGTCCGGCACCAGCCGGCAGCTGACCTTGGCGTGTGCCTCCGCCGGCACGATCATCTTGGCGCCCTCACCGGAATATCCGCCCCAGATGCCGTTCACGTCGAGGGTCGGCCGGCCCGTCTTGCGCTCGACCGTCGTGTAGCCCTCCTCGCCGACGAGCTGGGAGAGGCCGAGCGAATCACGGTAGACGTCCTCGTCGAACGGGAGGGCGGCCATCGCGGCCCGCTCCTCCGCTCCGAGCTCGACCACGTCGTCGTAGAACCCCGGGACGGCGATGCGGCCGACGGACTCCTTGAACGCCGCGATGATCGAGCACAGGGCGTTGATCGGATTCTGGACGGCGCCGCCGTACGCCCCGGAGTGGAGATCGCGGTTCGGTCCGCGGACGTCGATCTCGAAGCCGACGAGACCGCGAACCCCGAGACAGATCGCCGGCCGGTTGCCCTCGAAGAAGTCGGTGTCCGAGATCACGGCCACATCCGCCGCGAGGCGGCCCCGATTCTCGACGAGCCACGCATCGAGGTTCGCCGAACCGCTCTCCTCCTCGCCCTCGAACACGAGCTTGAGGTTGACCGGGAGCCCGGCGCGCGTGGCAAGGAGAGCTTCGACCGCGCGGACATGCATCTGGACACACGACTTGTTGTCCTCGGCGCCGCGACCGATCATCCGATCGCCGCGCACGATCGGCTCGAACGGCGGGGTGTCCCAGAGCTCGAGCGGGTCGGCCGGTTGGACGTCGTAGTGCCCATAGGCGATCACGGTCGGGGCATCGCCGGCGCCGAGCCAATCGCCATAGACGATCGGATGGCCGCCGGTCTCCTCGACCGCCACGTGCTCGAGGCCGGCAACGGACAGGTCGTCCGCCAGCCAGCCGGCGGCACGACGGCAGTCGTCCGCATGCTCCGGCTGGGCGGAGACACTCGGGATCCGGACGAATTCCATCCAGCGCTCGAGCCGGCGCTCGCGACCGGCGACCAGGAACGCTTCGAGGACCTCATCGAGCATCGGCGGAACCCTCACCGACAGGCGGCTGCGCAATGGACCACGGCAGCCTATGGTCGCGCGTCCGTTCGCGAACGACAACGGGTTCGTCGTGAGCGCAACGCGTCCGCACGCCCCGTTGCGGCGAGGGTCGGCGGGTGCCTGCTACCGTGACCCGATGCCCGTTGCCGACAGCCACGACCTGATCCGGGTGCACGGCGCCCGGGAGAACAACCTCAAGGACGTCAGCATCGAGATCCCGAAGCGCCGGCTGACCGTCTTCACCGGGATCTCGGGCTCCGGCAAGAGCTCGCTGGTCTTCGCCACGATCGCCGCCGAGTCCCAGCGGCTCATCAACGAGACCTACAGCGCGTTCGTCCAGGGCTTCATGCCGACGCTGGCGCGGCCCGACGTCGACGTCCTCGACGGCCTGACGACCGCGATCATCGTCGACCAGGAGCGCATGGGCGCCAATGCCCGCTCCACGGTCGGCACCGCCACCGACGCGAACGCGATGCTCCGGATCCTGTTCAGTCGACTTGGCCAGCCGCACATCGGCTCGCCCCAGGCATTCTCCTTCAACGTCCCGTCGGTCCGCGGGAGCGGCGCGATCACGGTCGAGCGCGGATCCGGCCCGGCGCGGATCGAGAGCCGGGCCTTCACCCTCACCGGCGGCATGTGCCCCCGCTGCGAGGGGATGGGCACGGTCTCCGACCTCGACCTCACCGAGCTGTACGACGACACGAAGTCGATCGCCGAGGGCGCGATCACGATCCCCGGCTACAAGGTGGACAGCTGGTGGACGGTCGGGATCTTCGCCGAGTCGGGCTTCGTCGACCCGAACAAGCCCATCCGCGAGTTCACGCCGAAAGAGCTCGACGACTTCCTGTACAAGGAGCCGGTCAAGGTCAAGATCAAGGGCGTCAACCTCACCTACGAGGGCCTGGTCCCCAAGATCCAGAAGTCGTTCCTCTCGAAGGACCCCGACTCGCTCCAGCCGCACATCCGGGCGTTCGTCGACCGGGCGGCCACGTTCACCGCCTGCCCCGAGTGCGGCGGCACCCGGTACAACGAGGGTGCCCGCTCCTCGCGGATCCGCGATGTCAACATCGCCGACGCCTGTGCGCTCCAGATCAGCGACCTGGCGGATTGGGTCCGCGCCCTCGACGAGCCGTCGGTCGCGCCCCTGCTCGCGTCCCTCCAGCAGACCCTCGACTCGTTCGTCGAGATCGGGCTGGGCTATCTCAGCCTCGACCGGGCGTCGGGCACGCTATCGGGCGGCGAGGCGCAGCGGGTCAAGATGATCCGCCACCTCGGTTCCAGCCTGACCGACGTGTCGTACATCTTCGACGAACCGACGGTCGGTCTCCATCCCCACGACATCGAGCGGATGAACCGGCTGCTGCTCCAGCTCCGCGACAAGGGCAACACCGTGCTGGTCGTCGAGCACAAGCCGGACGTCATCGCGATCGCCGACCACGTGGTGGATCTCGGTCCCGGCGCGGGGCCCGACGGCGGGACGGTCTGCTTCGAGGGGACGGTCGACGGCCTACGGGCCAGTGACACGCTCACCGGACGCCACCTCGGGTATCGGGCCGAGCTCAGGCCGGACACGCGCACGCCGTCCGGCACGCTGGAGATCCGCCACGCGACCCGGCACAACCTGCAGGACGTGAGCGTGGACATCCCGCTCGGCGTCCTGTGCGTCGTGACCGGCGTGGCCGGATCGGGCAAGAGCTCGCTGATCCACGGCTCGATGCCGAAGAACGCCGGGGTCGTCTCGATCGACCAGGCGCCGATCCGCGGCTCGCGACGCAGCAACCCCGCGACCTACACCGGCCTCCTCGACCCGATCCGGACGGCGTTCGCCAAGGCGAACGGGGTCAAGCCCGCGCTGTTCAGCGCCAACTCCGAGGGCGCCTGCCCGACCTGCAACGGCAACGGCGTCATCTACACCGACCTCGGGATCATGGACACGGTCGCGACGGTCTGCGAGGTGTGCGAGGGCAAGCGCTTCGAGGCCAGCGTGCTCGAGTACAAGCTGGCCGGGCGGGACATCAGCGAGGTGCTCGCGATGTCGGTCGCCGAGGCGCTGGAGTTCTTCGGCGGCGGCAGCGCGAAGATCCCTGCGGCCCGAACGGTGCTGAGCCGGATGGCCGACGTGGGTCTCGGCTACCTGCGCCTCGGCCAGCCGCTGACGACGCTCTCCGGCGGCGAGCGGCAACGGCTCAAGCTGGCCATCCAGATGGCCACCGATGGCGGCATCTACGTCCTCGACGAGCCGACCTCGGGTCTCCACCTCGCCGACGTCGCCCAGTTGCTCCGGCTGCTCGACCGGATGGTCGACGCCGGCAAGTCGGTGATCGTCATCGAGCATCACCTCGCGGTGATGGCCCACGCCGACTGGATCATCGACCTCGGCCCGGGCGCCGGCCACGATGGCGGGCGGGTCGTCTTCGCCGGCCGGCCGGCGGACCTGGTCGCTGCCCGGAGCACGCTCACGGGCGAGCACCTCGCCGATTACGTGGGCTGATCGAGGATCAACCAGGCGAAGGTCTGTGCGGCGGGGTGGCGTCCCCGGACGGTCGAGGACGTGTCATCCACACGCGTGGCCGAGGACCACCGGTCGCCGGATCCAAAGCCGCACTGAACGGGCGACATGGCACTGGCAGCCGAACCCGGGTCCCATCATCGTCGGCTCCAGGAGTGGCGTCCCGGCATGACCCCAAGCCTCGCAGCGAAGATCACGAAGGCCGCCAGCAAGCAGACGTACTACACGATCCGCTTCCTGGTCGACCGATCACGCGTCGTCGACGCGTACAGGGCCTACGCCTACTTCCGCTGGCTGGACGACGTCCTCGATGCGGAGTCCAGTTCTCCGGGCGGCCCGGACGAGCGGGCGGAGCGGCTCGCGTTCCTCGACCGCCAGGAGGCGCTCCTCGACGCGTGCATCCGCGGCGACGCCCCGCGGAACGTCGATCCGCACGAGGCGATGCTCGTCGAGCTGGTCCGGCACAGCGACCCGGCCGACTCCGATCTCCGCAGCTACCTCCGTCACATGATGCGGGTGATGGCGTTCGACGCCCGGCGCCGGGGTCGGCTGATCAGTCGGGTCGAGCTCGACGAGTACACCCGCTCCCTCGCCGTTGCCGTCAGCGATGCGATGCACCACTTCATCGGGCATGGGTCGGACGACGCGCTCGGCGCGGCGGATCGCTATCGAGCGGTCACCGGCGCCCACATCGTCCACATGCTGCGGGACACCGAGGCTGACCTGCGCGCGGGCTACTTCAACGTCCCGCGCGAGGTCCTCCAGGCCTCGTCCATCGGCCCGCACGACGTGCATTGCGACGCCTACCGGGCCTGGGTCCGCGAGCGCGTGCGCCAGGCCGGGGCCGAGCTCGCGGCGGGCGAGGCGTACTTCGCCCGCCTCCGGAGTCGCCGTCATCGGCTGGCCGGCCTCGCCTACATCGCTCGCTTCAGATGGTTGATCGATCGTTTCGAGCGCGACGGTTTCCAGGTTCGGCCCAGCTATGCAGACGTGGCCCGTATCCCGACGACGCTCCGCATGGCAAGCCTCGTGGTGTCGGGCATGCTCGGCCGCCCGCACATCCCTCGACGGCCGGATGCGTGGATCCCGGGGATCGGTGGCCGACCGTGAGCCGCGGGTCGGTCGTCATCGTGGGAGCCGGTGTCGGGGGACTCTCGGCCGCGATCCATCTCGCACGGGCCGGCATGGCCGTCACGATCCTCGAGAAGGACCTGGAGCCGGGCGGTCGCTGCGGCCGCCTCGTCCGCGATGGTCATCGATTCGATACCGGCCCGACGCTGTTCGTCATGCCGCACCTGTACGAATCGGAGTTCCGAGCCCTCGGAGCCGAGGTTCACGAGCGGCTGGACCTCCGACGAGTCGATCCAACCTATCGCCTCATCTTCGACGACGGCGCGAACCTCTCGCTGACGTCCGACATGAGATCGATGAGGGGGCAGCTCGAGGCACAGGAGGTTGGTAGCTTCGACGCCCTCCGACGGTACCTGGCGGCCGGGGCGCGCCACTACGAGATCGTCGCGGAAAGGATGGTGGAGCGCGACTTCCGCAGCCCGATCGACTACCTCCGGCTCGGCGCGCTCGGGCTGCTCCTGCGCGACAACCCGCTCTCGAACCACTACCGCCGGATGGCGAGCTACTTCGAGGCTCCCCGCCTGAAGAGTGCGTTCACGTTCCAGGACCTGTACGTCGGCCTCAGCCCGTTCGAGGCGCCCGCAATCCTGTCGCTGATGTCCTACACCGAGCTGGCGCACGGTGTCTGGTATCCCCGCGGTGGCATGTACGCCGTGGTCGAGACGCTGATCGACCTCGCACGCGACGCGGGGGTCGAGTTTCGATTCGGCGCGGAAGTGGCCTGGATCGAGGCGAAGGAACGCTCCGTCCGCGGCGTCCGCGTCGCCGACGGATCGCGGCTGCGCGCGGATGCCGTCCTTGCGAATGCCGACCTCCCGTACGTGTACGACCGGCTCCTGCCGCACGACTCGACCGCCCGGGAGCTGAACCGCAAGCGATTCTCGTGCTCGACCGTCAGCTTCTTCTGGGGCCTCGACCGAACTTTCGACGCCCTGCCGCCCCATACGCTGTTCCTCCCGGACGACTACCGGGAGACGTTCGACAGCATCGTCCGCGATCACGACCTCCCCGCGAACCCCAGCGTGTACATCCACGCCCCGGCGCGACTGGATCCGGACGTCGCGCCCGCCGGCCTCGACAGCGTGACCGCGATCGTCCCCGTCGGGCACCTGCGGGATGAAGGTGGGCAGGACTGGGATGGGCTCCGCGATCGAGCGCGTGAGCACGTCTTCCGACGCCTGAGCGGGATCGGCCTCGGCGACCTTCGCGGGCACATCGCATTCGAGGAGGTCTACACGCCGATCACCTGGGCGCGGCGGCACAACCTCGCCAAAGGCGCGACCCATGGCCTGGCGCATACGGTTGGGCAGATGGGGTGGTTCCGACCATCGCATCGGCACCGCAGGTATCGCAACCTGTACTTCGCGGGAGCGAGCACGCACCCCGGCACCGGGGTACCGACCGCGATGGCCTCGGGTCGGCTGGCCGCCCGGCGGATCCTCGCCGACGGCCGGTCCGGCTGGCGATGATCGAGCGGGTCGTCCTCGTCTCGCCTCGAGGGTTCTGCGCGGGAGTCATCCGCGCGATCGCGGCGGTGCAACGGGCCCTCGAGCTCTTCCACCCGCCGGTCTACGTCCGGCACGCGATCGTCCACAACGCCGACGTCGTGCGCCGGCTGGCCGCCGCCGGTGCGGTCTTCGTCGACGATCTCGACCAGGTGCCTCGGGGCGGCGTGGTGGTCCTCGGCGCGCACGGCGTCGCGCCCTCTGTGCGCGATCAGGCGGAGAGGCTCGGCCTGGCCGTCGTCGACGCGACCTGCCCGCTCGTGGCCAAGGTCCACCGCGAGGTGCGGCGATATCGTCGGCGCGGCTTCGACGTGCTGCTCGTGGGCCACGCCGGGCACGAGGAGGTCGCCGGGACGCTCGGGCAGACAGACGCGATCCAGCTCGTCGAAGACGTGCCGGACGCCTCGCGAGTGCGGGTCCGGCGGCCTGATCGGGTCGCCTGCGTCACCCAGACGACGCTACGGCCCCAGGACGTGCTGCCCGTCGTCGCGGAGCTCGGGCGGAGATTCCCGGGTCTCGTCCAGCCCGCCGCCGACGACATCTGCT
This sequence comes from Verrucomicrobiia bacterium, assembly GCA_035607275.1. Classification (GTDB taxonomy): domain Bacteria; phylum Chloroflexota; class Limnocylindria; order Limnocylindrales; family CSP1-4; genus CF-46. Next base: position 26,452 of record DATNBW010000165.1, read on the forward strand.
ACGCGACGCGCAACCGGCAGGCCGCCGTGGAATGGCTGGCTCGTGCGGTCGACGTCGTCATCATCGTCGGTGATCCCGCGAGCTCGAACTCGCATCGCCTGTGCGAGGCCGCGGCCGGCGCGGGAGCGAGGGCTCACCTGATCTCGCGAGCGGCCGACCTCCAGGAACACTGGTTCACCGACGCCCGGGTGGCCGGTGTGTCCGCCGGGGCGTCGACGCCCGAGGACCTGGTGGATGAGGTCGTCGACCGTCTGTGCGGCGCCGGGGCCGTCGTCGAGGAGGTGTCGCTCATGGAGGAGCGGGTGACCTTCCGGCTCCCGACGGCTGTCGCACCGGAACCCGAGGGTCCCCGACGTTCTCGCCGGCGCGCTGGTCGCGCGGAGGCGATCTGCGACGGATGAAGCGCCCCCGGACGGATTCGAACCGCCGACGCCGGCCTTAGGACGGCCGCGCTCTATCCACTGAGCTACGGGGGCGCGGACCCCATCGTAGCGCCCGCGGCGAGCCCGCCGGGGAAATTGACACATGAATCCCAGGCGGTCGTTAGCCGGATCGACCTCGCTCGCAGCAGCACTCCCACGCTCGGCGGGTCCGCACGTTCGTGTCATACGACCGTGTGGCGGTCGGTTGGCACAGGTTCGTTGCCCAACGACCGGGTGAGGATCCCTTGTCAAGAACCGGGCCGGGCGCGCCCCCGCCGGCCAACCCGGACGAGCTCAGCTCGCCGCCGGGCCCGTCCCGATCCGGAGAATCCCGATCATCCGGTGGTAGTGCGACACGAACGTGTCGAAGTGGATGACATGGCCGGCGGCGTCGCGGACGGTCCGGGTCACGACGACGTCCTTGCCGTCGACCGGCCACTCCGTCCGCTCGCTCGTGCCCTTCGGCAGGTCCGGGGCGAGCACGGTGGAGTCCGAGCCCGCGACGACGTTGCTGACCTGCGGCCGGCTCAGCGTGACCGTCCGACCGTTCGGGACCGACCAGATCTCGTAATGGACGTAGCCGGGTGAGGCGAAGCCGCGGATCAGGATCACGTTCGGGGTGTCGTTCCGGAAGCGCATCGTCTGCGAGCCGGACACGGTCGCGTCGAGGCCGAGCGGGTAGCGCGTGATGTAGTACCAGTGCGGCTGGCGGGTCAGGATCTCGAATCCGCTGCGAAGCGCCGCGTTGAAGAGGGTCGTCGACGCCGCGCAGATCCCGCCGGCGAGCGCCTTGCCCTCGACCGAGTGGCCGCCGACGATCGCTCCCCCGAGCTTGTAGCCCGTCCGCAGGCTGACCTCGCCGAGCCCGCCCCAGAAGTCGAACACGGCGCCCGGCTGGACGACGGTGCCGTTGAGCACGCGCGTCGGGACCGTGATGTTGGCGCTGAACCCGTTGTGGGCCGACGACTGGTAGTAGGTCGACCAGCTCCCGAGCATGACCATGAGCGGCGCGGTCTTCGCCGCCTCCTCGGTCGTGCGCTTCGGGGCGATCGTCGCCATGGCGAGCTTGACCGGGCCGGGGACCGCCGCGTCCGCCCGCGCCTCGAGCGCCGCCGCGATCGCGTTCGTGCTGGCCGCGATGTTCAGCTTGCGTCCGGCGCGAGCCGCTTTGGAGCCGACGATGTGACCGTGCTTGTCGCGCAGGAACTCGGCGTCGCGCACGGGTCGCGAGACGACCTTCGCGATCTTCTTCAACGCCGCCGGGATCTTCGTCCGGTCGATGACCGGGCGATAGCGGCCATCGACCCAGGCGAGCGAGATCCATGGCCGGATCCGCCACGACCGGATCTCCCAGGTGCTCTTGCCGACCGACACCTTGAGGGTCGCCGAGACGCGGTCGGCGGCGAGCTTCACCTGGACGGCATCCGCGCTCGTGAGGGGCGGTGGGACGCGCACGACGGGTGCCGCGACGACCGCGCCGGCGCGAGCCGTCGGATCGCGCATCAGGGCGTCGACCCCGGCGATGGCGGCGGTCGCGTCGAGCCGCTGGCCGTCGACCGACGGGATGACCGCGAAGCTGTAGGTCCCGAGGACGACCGAGGCGTTGATCGCGTTCAGCTCCATACGGTCGGCGAACGCGCTGATCGCGGCGGCCGCCCGGTCGTGGTCGTAGCCGAGCCGGAGCGCGATCGCCTCGGGGCGCGCGCTGAGCCGAAGACCGGCGATCGTCTCGTCGAGCCAGGATCCGCCGCGCCCGCGAGACACGGCGTCGGCGACCATGCCGTCGATGTCCGGCACGCGACCGACGTCGGCGAACGCAATCGCCGTGCTCCCGAGACCGGACCGGACGGTCACCGAGCCGGCCGAGATGTCGGCCAGGCGCTCGGCGAGGGCCGCGCGGGCCTCGTCGGCGGTCAGGCCGCCCAGGTCGACGCCGGCGGCCGAGATGCCGGGCAGGATCTTCCCCGCCTGGCGATCGTGCAGGAGGAACAGCCCGCCGGCGACGGCGGCGACCCCGAGCAGGGTGGTGAAGACGAACACCAGGAACCGGCGGCCCGGCCGCAACCGGCTGCGGGCGCGTCCCTGTTCCATCGTCTGCTCCGAAACGGCCATCGCCTCAAACCCCTCGCGGTGACCGGCAGGTACGCCCGTCGACGGCACGCATCATCAGGTGCAGGCGCTTCGACGTCCAGTCGGGCCCCTTCGTTACTCGAGCCGAGAGGCCGCCGAGCCGCGTCCGAGGGCCGCCGGCCATCCCACCCCTAGAATGCAGGCTGCGATGTCGACTCCCCTCCCCGAGCTCGTCCTGTACACCCGCGACGGCTGCGGCCTGTGCGACGAGACGCGCGCCATCGTCCAGGGCCTGCTCGAGGACCGTGCCGCGCGCGGGCGACGGATCGCGGCCCTCCACGAACGGGACATCACGACCGATCCCGCCTGGGAGCGGCGCTTCTTCGCCACGATCCCGGTCCTCGAGCTCGACGGGCGTCGCCTCGAGCTTGCCACGTCGCCGGGCACGGTCCGCCGGTTCCTCGACGACGTCCTCGACGGGAGCCTCGTGTGAGCGGCCCTCGTGGAGGCGCCCGTCGCGTGAACGCGCGACGGGCGCACGGCACCGCGAGCCCGGCCCTGCCCGGATGAGCGCCGACAACCTCACGATCCTCGTCGCGATCGCTGCCGGCCTCCTGAGCTTCCTCAGCCCGTGCGTGCTGCCGCTCGTGCCCGCGTACATCGGCCAGCTGACGGCCGTTGCGGTCGCGGACGCCAACCGGACGGGCTCGGCAACGGCGAACGGCTTCCCGGCGCGCCGGGCAGGTCCCTCCCGCTGGACCGCCTTCCGCCATGCGCTCGCGTACGTCGCCGGGTTCGGCTCGGTGTTCACGCTGCTCGGCGTGACCGCGACGTTCGCCGCCGCCGGGCTGTCGCCGTGGATGCCGGTCCTCCGCCAGGTCGGCGGCGTGATCCTCGTCCTGCTCGGGCTGAACCTCGCGGGCGTCCTGCGGATCCCGGCGCTCGATCGCAACTGGCGACCGCTCGATGCGGGGGCGTCGGCCGCGGTGGCGAGCTCGACCGGCTCGATGTCGCTGGCCCCGGCCGGCGGCCCGGGCTTCGGCGACCGGCTCGGCGGTCGGATCGTCAGCAGCCGCGGCGGCTGGCTGGCGAGCTTCGGCCTCGGGGCGATCTTCGCGATCGGCTGGACGCCGTGCATCGGGGTGATCCTCGGCGGGATCCTCGGTCTCGCCTCGTCGTCGACGACCGCCGCCCAGGGCGCGATCCTCCTCCTCGCCTACACCGCCGGACTCGGGTTGCCGTTCATCGCGATCGCCCTCGTCTACGACCGCGCGCCGGCCCTCCTCCGGCCCCTCGTCCGCCACGGCCGGGCGGTGTCGATCGTCGGCGGCCTGCTCGTCGCCGCGATCGGACTGGCGATGGTCTTCGACTGGCTGTCGCTGCTCGCCCAGTACGTCCCGTTCAACAACCGAATCTGAGCGTTCGTGACCGATCGCCCGGAGTTCACCCATGTGCCGCCGAGGCGCGGCCTGATCGGACCGTTCGGCGGGCGGCAGCTGCTGGCCGGTGCGATGGTGATCCTCGTCGCCGGCGTCCTGCTCGTCGTCGTGACGACGCCGCTTGGACGGACGAGCCCGATCGCTCCGAACGACCCGCAGGCGACCCAATACGTCACCGACCCGAACGCCCGGATCGGGGTCAAGCCGGGCCAGCTCGCGCCGGCCCTCGAGGTCCAGCGACCCGACGGCTCGACGTTTCGCCTCACCGACCTCGCCGGGCAGCCGATCCGGCTCGCGGATCTCCGGGGGAAGGCGGTCTGGATCAACTTCTTCGCGTCGTGGTGTCCGCCGTGCCAGTCCGAGACGCCGATCCTGCGCGACGTCGCCGACCGCTATCGGGATCGCGGCCTGGTCGTGATCGGGATCAGCGTCCGCGAGACGAGCGCAGCCGACGTCGCCGCCTATGCGACCAGGTACCAGCTCGACTACACGATCGCGGCCGACGTCACCGGGGCGATCTACGACCTCTACCGGCCGCCCGGGCTGCCGACCCAGATCTTCATCGGCCCCGACGGCGCGGTGCGGTCGTTCGTGCTCCGCCCCTTGAGCGAGGCGGATGCCGTGGCCCAGGTCGAGGCGATCCTGCCCGTGCCCCTGCCCGCTCGTTCGGCGGCGCCGTCGGGCTCCTCCGCGGCGCCGTAGCCACGCTCGCATCCGGAGGCGCACATGAAAACGCCGGCTCGCGTGACGCGGCCGGCCAGGGTCATCGGGAGAAGATTGACGGACCGCCTGAGGCGGATCAATGCCGGCGCCGCAGCCGCTCGGCATCCCGCCGTCAGGTCTACGCGCTACCGGACTCAGGTTTCGTTGTCCGGCGGTCCGTCTGTCTGGATTCAACGTAGGCCCTGACCGGTCGAGTCGATACCTGCCGGAAGTCACCAAATGTGTAGGACTCCCGACAGGGCCCGCCTTACGTCATTCGACTCGCTCGGTCGCGAGCGGGCCGGGACCCGTCGGTTCCGCCGGTCGAGCCCGCGTGGCCGGCGTCGCCTCGTTCGCCTCGTAGCGGTAGCGATCCCGGTCGCGCACCAGGCGTCCGACTGGGTGGTCCTTCTCGTGCGACAGGACGACCGTCCAGCCCTCGTCGGCAGCCTGTCCGAAGAGCGATCCCTTGACGACCACGGAGTCGAGCGGGAAGTCGTCGAACGCGGTGACCCAGCGCGGGTTCGCGCTCCACGGCCGCATCGCCAGGTCACCGAAGAAGGCGAGCGGCGGCGCCCCGGCGGCGCGCACGACGATCGCCTGGTGGCCGGCCGAGTGGCCTCCGGTCGGGACGACCGACACGCCCGGCAGGAGCTCCCGCTCCCCGTCGACCCAGCCCTCGGCGCCCCAGTCGCGGACGAGCTCGAGCTCGGGCTGGACGTAGCTGGCCACGTGCCGCGGGTTGTCGCCGAGCGCGATCGCCCACTCCGCTCGCTGGGCGACGATCCGGGCGCGCGGGAACGCCCGGGACCCGTCCCCGGCCAGGAGGCCGCCGGCGTGGTCGAAATGAAGATGGCTCATCGCGACGACGTCGACCGAGCCCGGGTCGAACCCCGCGTCGCGCAGGGCCGGGACGATCCACGGGCCGGCGTAGCCGCGCATCGCCCGGTTCTTGTCAT
>DATNBW010000226.1:0-18436 GCA_035607275.1 Verrucomicrobiia bacterium
CTCGCGATGCGCCCGGCTTCGCGGTGGCGCGCGACTTGCTCGATCGGGCGGAGGCTCGCGGCGCGCCACGCGTCTGGAGGCCACGAATCCCGTCGATGAGCGCTCCGAGCTCCGCGATCTCGTCGCGGACCTCGGCCAGGCGAGCGGTCCGCTTGGCGCGGCTCTTCTTCGTCGCCTTGTCGAGCCGCCCGGCCCGCCAGGTCTCCTCGGAGCGCGCGGCGGCAAGTGCGAACTCGAGCCACTCGATGTGGCGAGCCAGCGCCGCTTCCGGAGTGATCACGGCGGTCGTCGTCTCGGTCATGTCGTCTCCCTCATCGAATTCCCCGCCCATTCTCGCTGATGACGGGCCGCGGCGCGATCGACGCAGTCAATTGGCCACCCGTTGATGGATCGCAAACAACATGAAAACGTGCGGCAGCGATCCTCTGTCCAGACCGAAGGCGGAGCTCGGACCGCCCCTCGGTTCCTCCTCCTCGGCCGATGTGCCCTCTTCTGGCACATCGGCCGAACCTCCAATTCGACCACGCGTCGTGCGAGCAGCGAGACATCGAGATCGACACCCTCAGCACGCTCGGTCTGGCCGGACCGGCCCATCGACAGGCGTCGCCACCAACCTGGCTCGTCCTTGCCGACTCCGGACAGGAGGACCTCGGTAATCGGCTCGACCCGCCGCAGGCCTCCCCGTCGGAATCCGGCCACCCAGGGTCACAGCTCCCCTGCCCGTTAATCAATCCTTAACGGTCGACAAAGCACCGGTTCATCCACCCGCTCGACAGTGCGGGTGTTGCCACATGCCCAAGCTCCGTCGGAGTGGGCTCCAACACCCCCGCCGGAGCTCCCCAATCGGCGGAAGAGGAGGAACAGTTGATCGAGCGAAACCGGCGCCTCAGCGCCGTCGTCGTCCTGGCCGGGCTTCTCGCCGCGGCATGCGGCTCCAGTGCAACCCCGTCGCCTGCGAGCGGCGGCGGCGCATCAGTCGCGCCGCCTGCCTCAGGTAGCGTCGCGTGCGCGACCGGCAGCATCACCGCCGCAGGCTCGACCGCTCTCCAGCCGCTCGTCGACAAGGCGGGCAAGGATTACCAGGCCGCCTGCGCCGGCTCGACGATCAACGTCCAGGGCGGCGGCTCAGGCACCGGCCTGACCCAGGTCAGCCAGGGCGCTGTCCAGATCGGCAACTCGGACGTCACGGCCGAGTCGAAGAACATCACCGGCCTCGTCGACCACATCGTCGCGAAGCAGGGCTGGGTCATGGTGGTCAATCCCGACGTCACCGGCGTGACGAATCTCACGAGCGCCCAGGCGACCGACATCTGGACGGGCAAGGTCTCGAACTGGAAGGACGTCGGCGGCAACGACGAAGCGATCGTGCTCATCCTTCGCCCGGAGTCGTCCGGCACGCGCGCAACCTTCAAGAAGCTCGTCCTCGGCGGCGCCCAGGAGGCCACGGGTCAGGCCCTGACCGAGGACTCCAATGGCGCGGTCGTGACAGCCGTCAAGGGAACTCCCGGCTCCACCAGCGTCATCGGCTTCGCCTACTACCAGCAGAACCTCGGCCAGGTGAACGCCCTCAAGCTCGACGGTATCGAGGCGACCGTCGACAACATGAAGAGCGGCTCCTACAAGCTGTCGGCCGAGGGCCACATGTACACGAAGGGCGAGGCGGACGGCCTGGCCAGATCGTTCCTCGACTACGTGCTTGGACCGATCGTCCAGGGGGCGACGATCCCGAGCCTCTTCTACGCTCCGGTCAAGTAGCCACACGGCACGACGGCCGCTCCGCAAGTGCGGTCGGCCGTCGTGCAACTTGCGCTTCTCGTAGTGGAGGCAACAGGTGCTGGAGCTTTGATGGCCAATCTCCCCCTTGCCGTGACCTCGTCCGCATTGCGACCGCCACGCGGCCTCGCTGCGCGTCTCGATGTCCCCCGCCGGGTCACCCTCATCGCGGCCGGGCTCGTCGTCCTCCTCGTCGGCCTGCTTCTCGCCTTCATCGGCTGGAACGGGATCCAGATCTTCACCGCGACCGGCGCGTCCCTGACCGACGTCTTCGCCCCGATCTGGTCGCCGTCTTCGACTCCGGCCAGGTTCGGCATCCTCCCGTTCGTCTTCGGGACGCTCGGGGTGATGGTTGTGGCGGCCTTGATCGCCGCGCCGCTCTCGATCGGCCTCGCGATCTTCATGGCCGAGGTCGCCCCGCCGTGGGCACGCTCGATCACGCGCCCCGCGATGGAGGTGTTCGTCGGCATCCCGAGCGTCGTCTACGGCTTCCTCGGCCTGACGATCCTCGTGCCCTTCCTTCGTGACAACTTCCGCGGGATCGGGTTCACGCTCGGGTTCAGCTGGTTCGCCGGATCGCTCGTTCTTGCCCTGATGATCCTCCCGACGATCGCGAGCATCGCCTACGACACGCTGATCACGATCCCGGCTGATCTCCGCTCAGGTTCGCTCGCCCTGGGAACCACGCGCTGGCAGACGATCCGCCACATCCTCCTGCCGGCCGCGAAGACCGGCTTGCTCACGGCGGTCATCCTCGGCATGATGCGCGCCGCTGGCGAGGCGCTCGCGGTCCAGATGGTGATCGGCAATCGACCGACGATTCCGACCAGCCTGACCGCGCCGATGACGACCCTGACCAGCCAGATCACCCTCGATATGGGCAATACCGTCTCGGGCGAGCCGTGGAACCAGGTCCTCTGGACGATGGGCCTCGTCCTGCTCCTGATGTCGTTCACGTTCGTCGTCATCGTCCGGGCGCTCGGCCGCCGGGCGAGCCAGCCATGACGACGTTGCGGCGGACGCTCCTCGCGGATCGCATTGCCACCGCGATCCTGTGGGCCATCGCCATCTTCGTCGTGGCCATCCTCCTCGCGATCATCGCCCACTTCCTCCTGGCCGCCGTGGGGACGCTCGGGCCGGCGTTCCTCTTCGGCGACCCGAGCGAGAGCAGTGTCGGCGGGATCGGGCCGGTCCTGTGGAACTCGGTCTACATGCTCGTCCTGACGCTGCTCATCACGGTCCCGCTCGGCACGCTCGGCGGGATCTACATGGCTGAATATGCGGGCGAGGGCCAAATCACCAACATCATCCGGTTCTGCCAGGAGTTGATCAGCTCGGTGCCGTCGATCGTGGTCGGGCTGTTTGGTCTGGCCCTGTTCGTCAACGCGACGCACTGGAGCTACACAGCCCTGGGCGGCGCACTCGCCCTCACCGTCTTCAACCTGCCGTTGATGTCCCGCCTCGCCGAGCAGGCGATCCGGGCCGTGCCGGACGACGAGCGGAGCGGCAGTCTCGCGCTCGGCTCGACGAAGTGGCAGACGATCGTCCACGTGGTCCTGCCGATCGCGATCCCGGGGCTGGTGACCGCGGTGATCCTGACCGCCGGCCGGATCTTCGGCGAGGCGGCGGCCCTGCTCTTCACCGCTGGCGTCTCGACCCCGACCCACTACGACTTCGGCAATCTCAACCTGACCGATCCGCGCTCGCCGTGGAGCCCGTTCCACACGGCGACGACGCTCTCGGTCTACATCTGGAAGATCAATTCCGAGGGGCTCGGCGACTTCGTGCGGCAGCTGGCCGATGCGAGCGCCGCGGTCCTCGTCCTGCTCGTCCTCGTTTTCAATCTCGGCGCCCGGGCCCTCGGTCGCCTGCTCCAGCGCCGGGTGACCGGTGCCTGAGGCGACCGACCAGTCCGCAATCGCTCGTGAGGAACCGATGACCGCCCTGTCACCTGCGCCGCCGGCGCCACCCACAACCGACCTGCCCCCGGCGCCCGACGTCCGTCCGGTCGTCCCGATGACGCGGCCCGGTGCCCGGACGGCGGTCGATCCGGACGTGGCCCCGAAGCTCGGGATGCGGAACGTCAACGTCTACTACGGACCCAAGCGCGCGGTTCGCGACGTCGACCTGGCGATCCCGCCGAACGCGGTCACCGCGTTCATCGGGCCGTCCGGCTGCGGCAAGAGCACGATCCTGCGCTGCTTCAACCGGATGAACGACCTGATCCCGAGCGCCCGGGTCGAGGGCGCGGTGCTGTTCAACGGTGAAGACATCGGCGCTCCCGACGTGCAGCCCGTCGCGGTCCGCCAGCGGATCGGGCTCGTGTTCCAGAAGCCCAACCCCTTCCCGATGTCGATCTACGAGAACGTCGCCTACGGGCCGCGCAGGCATGGGGTCAAGGGTCGCGCCGCCCTCGACGACGTGGTCGAGAAGTCGTTGAAGCGGGCGGCGATCTGGGACGAGGTGAAGGACGACTTCCGACGCAAGTCGGGCCTCGCCCTGTCGGGCGGCCAGCAGCAGCGGTTGTGCATCGCGCGCACCCTGGCCACGGATCCCGAGGTCATCCTCATGGACGAGCCCTGCTCGGCCCTCGACCCGATCGCGACGCTCAAGATCGAGGCGTTGATCAACGAGCTGCGCTCGACGGTGACGATCGTGATCGTGACCCACAACATGCAGCAGGCATCCCGGGTGAGCGACCGGACAGCGTTCTTCACGATGGGTGACGACCGAGCGGGCTACCTCGTCGAGGTGGGGCCGACGCTCCAGATCTTCACCAATCCGCGCCAGCAGCTGACCGAGGATTACGTGTCGGGGCGCTTCGGATGAGCAGTGATGGAGGCACCCGATGACGGACGACGACCGCCTCTCGACCGAGGAGGTCGAACGCCAGGTCAACCAGATCCTCGCGGACACGAGCCGGACAGGGACGACGACAGGCGGCGGTATCCATCCGGCGCGGGAGATGCTCGATCGCGAGATGCGCGAGATCAAGGATGACATCCTCCGGATGGGGTCTTACGTCGAGGAGGCGATTCGCGCCGCGATCGCGGCCCTGGTCGCCCACGACGCAGCGGCTGCCACGGCGGTCATCGTCGCCGACGGCCGGATCAACGAGATGCAGCGCGAGGTCTCGGGGCTGATCACCCGGACGATCGCGACCCAATCGCCGGTCGCCCGTGACCTGCGCTTCCTGCTGGCTCTCGACCACGTCGGCTACGAGCTCGAGCGGATGGGCGACCACGCGGGCTCCGTGGCGAAGCAGGTCCGCAAGCTGGCTCCCGAGCCGCCCCTCAAGCGATACGTCGACCTGCCGGCGATGGGCGAGCTCGCGGCCACCCTCGTCGGCGCGATCCTGCGCGCCCTCGTCGACGTCGACGTGGAGGCGGCCCGGTCCGTCGCCGCCCGCGACGACGAGATCGACCTCCTCTACCACGGCACGTTCGACGAGGTCGTCGCGCTGATGCGGGCTGACCCCGACAACGTCGAGCGGGGGACCCGAATCCTCTTTGCCGCGCACTATCTCGAGCGCATCGGCGATCGCGTGACGAACATCGCCGAGGACGTCGTGTTCCTGGCCAGCGGCGAGATCGAGGACCTCAACCCGTGACCGAGCCGATCCGGGTCCTCTTCGTCTGCACCGGCAATTCCGCCCGGTCGATCCTGGCCGAGGCCCTGCTCCGCCACGTGGGCGGCCCGGGCTTCGAAGCGTTCTCGGCCGGCACGCATCCGTCCGGCGTTCACCCGCTCACGACGCGCGTCCTGGACGAGGCGGGGATCCCGAGGGACGGTCTCCAGTCGAAATCGATCGATCGGTTCGCCGAGACGTCATTCGACTACGTCATCACCCTCTGTGACGACGCCCGCGCCGTCTGTCCGGTCTTCCCGGGCGCCGACCAGTCCCTCCATTGGGGCTACCGGGACCCGGCCTCCGTTGACGGCTCGGATGAGGAGCAGCTCGAGGCCTTCCGCCGGGTGCTCACCCACATCGGCGAGCGCGTCCGCCAGTTCGTCCTGATCGCGGGCCGGACGTCCACCGCCGGAGTAGGCTGATTCGGTGACCGAGATTTCCGCCCCTGCGATCCGGATTCTGGTCCTGTGCACCGGCAACAGCTGCCGTTCGATCATGGCCGAGGCCCTGTTCCGCGAGCTCGGCGGCTCGCGGGTAACGGTCGCGTCGGCCGGGAGCGTCCCGGCCGGGATCGTCAATCCTCGGACGATCCAGGTCCTCGACGAGGCGGGGATGGACCATGCCTGGGCGCGCTCCAAATCGATGACCGAGTTTCTCGACCAGGAGTTCGACCACGTGCTGACCGTCTGCGACGACGCCGCCGAGGCCTGCCCGGTCTTTCCCGGGCCGGCCGTCCGGACCCACTGGAGCATCCCCGACCCGGCCCGGGCGACCGGCACGGATGCGGAGGTGCTCGGGGTCTACCGGACGACGTTCGCGGACCTGCGCGGGCGGATCGCGACGTTCCTCGCTACTCTCGACGGGTGAGCCGCTCCGACCGCAGCCCGGATCTCCAGCTCCACTTCCTGCGCCACGCCGATGCCGGCGATCCCGAGGGCTGGACCGGCGACGACGCCCAGCGGCCGCTGAGCGACAAGGGCGAGCTCCAGGCCGAGCGGCTCGGCTCGTTCCTTTCGGAGGTCGGCTTCCAGCCGGACGCGATCATCAGCTCGCCGAAGATCCGCGCCCGGCGCACCGGCGAGGTGGTCGGCGCGGCGGTCGGGGTCGGCGTCCACCTCGACGAGCGGCTCGCGGGCGGCTTCGATCCGGCGACCGTCGACGCGATCCTCGCCGACGCCGGCAATCCGGCTCGACCCGTCCTGGTCGGCCACGATCCGGACTTCAGCCAGGTCCTCGGCTGGCTGGCCAACGCCGATGGGCTGACGATGAAGAAGGGGGCCTTCGCCCGCGTGGACGTGCGGGGCCCGGTGGCTGACGGCCGGGGGACGTTGCGCTGGCTGATCCCGCCGGACCTCCTCGATCGCGGGCGGCGCTGACGGTCGGAGGGCTCGGCCGCGTCAGGCCAGGGCGTCGATCAGGTCGCGGACGACCGCCGGCCCGGTGATCTCGAGCGTCGTCCCGCCGGTTCCGATCCCGACGGCGAAGGACAGGAACGCACAGCACTCGTGCTCCCGGACCGCGAGATCGGTCAGGACGCGGGCGTCGATCTCGTCGAATGCGAGGCGGATGCCGCCCTCGATCGGGGCGCGCGCCGTGGCTCGGGCCGCGACCGCTCGCCATTCGGCCATGCGCCCGTCGAGATCGCTCTCGCCCAGCGTGCACGCGATGGCCGGCTCGGCCGCGGGGTCGGACGCAAGCGCCAGGGTGCGGTCGCGCTCCACCGTCACGCCTGGGCGGTCGTCGAGCTCGTCCGAGCCCGCCCGCTCCGCAAGGCGTCGACCGGGATCACCTGCGGCTGCCCGAGCAGCTCGCCCGCGAGGGCCCGCAGCCGATCCGCAGCCGACGGCACGATCCGGTAGTAGATCCAGGTCCCGCGCCGCTCGGGCTCGATCACGCCGGCCTCCTTGAGGATTCGCAGGTGATGCGAGACCGTCGGTTGGCTGACGTCGCAGCACGAGGTGAAGTCGCAGGCGCAGACCTCCCCACCGCCGGTCAGCTCACGGACGATCGACAGGCGGGTCGGGTGGCCGAGGGCCTGGAGGAGCTGGACGTCCGGATCGATCAGGGTGGTCTTCGTGCGAGGCATGGCCGCATAGTATCGACGTTCATCTATATTGACAAGTATCAATATGTCGCCGTAGGATGCGCGAGCACCGAACGGAACGGGAGTCCATCAATGGAACAGAGATACGCGTCCTGGCTGATCGTCGGCGGCGGCCGGGCCGAGGATCCCCATGCGGCTCGCGATCGCGAGCAGCTCCGGGCCTTCCTCGACAGCCGTCGCGCGGCCGGCAGCGAACAGCCGAGCCTCGTCGCCCGCATCCGCCGGATCGTCCAGCCGAACGCGGCCCATCCCGATCCCGCCTGCTGCCCAGCCTGACCACGCCACGGCGCCGGCGCGCCGACCGAGGAGGATCTCGCCCGATGCTCGAGCCGACCGCCATCGCCACGACAGCCGCCGCCACCGCCGACCGGGATCGGATCCACGACGAGGTCCGTGCCCGCTATGCCGAGGCCGCCATCGCGGCCGGCGCTGGTCGGTCCGATTCGGAAGCCGCGGCCTCCTGCTGCGACACCCACGGCAACGCGACCTTCGGCCAGATCCTGTACGACGCCGATGAACGGGCCCAGCTGCCGGACGCGGCCGTGCTCGCCAGCCTGGGGTGCGGCAATCCGACCGCGGTCGCCGAGCTCCGGCCGGGCGAGCGCGTCCTCGACCTCGGCTCGGGTGGGGGCATCGACGTGATCCTGTCGGCTCGCCGGGTCGGCCCGACCGGCCGGGCGATCGGCCTGGACATGACCGACGAGATGCTCGAGCTCGCGGTCCGGAATGCGGCCGAGGCCGGCGTCGACAACGTCGAGTTCGTCCGCGGGACGATCGAATCGATCCCTCTCCCCGCGGCGTCGGTCGACGTCGTCATCAGCAACTGCGTGATCAACCTCGCGGCCGACAAGGCGGCGGTGTTCGCCGAGATCGCCCGGGTCCTGCGGCCGGGCGGCCGGGTCGGCGTCAGCGACGTGGTCGCCGACGATTCGCTCACTCCCGCCGAGCGCGCCGAGCGCGGCTCATACAGCGGCTGCATCGCCGGAGCGCTGTCGTTCGCCGAATACCGGACCGGGCTGGCGGCCGTCGGCCTCGTCGACGTCACGATCGAGCCGACCCACGCCGTCGCCGACGGGCTCCACGGCGCGATCATCAAGGCCACGCGACCGGTCGAAGCCGTCATCGATCGGCCCGCGATGCCGGCGTTCCCCCGGGCCGTCGCGATGCTCGACGCGGCGGCCGACGGCTGCGGCTGCGGGTCCGGAGTCTGCTGCTGACTGCCCGACCGGCACTGGACGTGACCCGCCTCGTGACCTCACCGGGCGTCTCGAGATCGGTCCTCGCGCTGATCCTGGCCGCCGCGTCGTGGGGTGTCGGCACGGTCGTGTCCAAGCGCGCCGTCGCCGAGATCCCACCGCTCACCCTGCTGCCGATCCAGCTCGCAACATCGCTCGTCGTCCTGATCGTGCTCATGCGCTGGCGCCGGGTTCCGCTCGCCGACCCGGGCGCACCCAGCCTCCTGGGCCGCCTCGGAATCCTCAACCCGGGGCTGGCCTACGCACTGAGCCTCCTCGGGCTCGCCCACATCACGGCCAGCCTGTCGGTCCTGCTGTGGGCGCTGGAGCCGATCCTGATCCTCGTCCTTGCCGCCTGGTTCCTGTCCGAGCGCGTCGGGCGGATCGTCCTGCTGCTGTCGGCGATCGCCGTGGGCGGGATGCTCCTCGTGGCGTACCAGCCGGGCACGGCGGGGAGCGCGCTCGGCGTCGGGCTGACCGTGGCCGGCGTCCTGTGCTGCGCCGTCTACACGATCGTCGCCCGGCGCTGGATCGGGACCTCCGACTCGACGGCGCCGGTCGTCGTGGCCCAGCAGGCCCACGCGCTCGCGGTCGCCCTGGTCGTCGTGGTCGTCCTGTGGCTGGTCGGCGGCGCCGTCCGGCCGGACGGCGTCAGCGGGCTCGGCTGGGCGAGTGCCGTCGGGTCCGGCGTCCTCTACTACGGCCTCGCCTACTGGTTCTATCTCTCGGCGCTGCGCCACGTCCCGGCGTCCTTTGCGGCGGCGTCGTTCTACCTGGTGCCCGTGTTCGGCGTGGCGGCCAGCTTCCTGCTGCTCGACGAGCGCCTGGACCCGGGCCAGTGGCTGGGCGTCGCGATCGTCTCGCTCGCGGTCATCGGGATCCTCCGACGGACCGAGTCGCACGCACCGGCCTTGCGTCCGCTCCCCTCGTCCTGACGCGACGGATGTCCATGGCCCTTGCGACCCGCGTCGATGTCGCGCGGGACCCCTCGTCGGTACGGTGGAGCGGACGTTCACACGCTGCCCTGAGGACCCTGATCGAAATGAGCCCGATCGCCGCCTATTACGTGATGGTCGTCACCGACCACGAGCGCGCCATCCGCAAGCCGCGCTACGACTCGATCGTGCCGAAGGTCTCGCTCGCCGGGCGGATCGTCGCCGGGCTCGAAGCCCTCCTCCGGCTCGGTCGTCCCGCGACCACGTATCCGATCTAGCGCACCGGCGCCTGCCGCTCCTCGGCGCTGGCGGGGAACGGCAGGGCGATCGGATCGGTCGCGAGCCGGCTGCGGCCGTCCGCGTCGAAGCGGTCGAGACCGAGGTCGGAGACGTCGACGACGTCGGTTCGCCCACGAACCGCCAGGTCCGCCGCCACCCGGGCGACGCCCGGACCCCACATCATCCCGTGGCCACCGGCCGAGGCGACGGTCACGCCCTCGAGCGGTCGGCCATCGGCGCTCAGGCCCGGTCCGAGGATCGGCAGATGGTCGGGCGTGAAGTCGATCGTCGCCGCCCAGATCCTGCGCAGGCCGAGGTCCCGGGTCACGGGCACGAAGCCGGCCAGACGCTCCCGCATCGACTCGTACACCGGCCAGTCGATGGCGCGCGCCTCGCCCGGCCGATCGTTCGGGTCGCTCCAGCCGAAGAGCAGACCGCCCTCCTCCAGTCGCCAGTACAGTCCGGCGCCGATGTCGAACACCATCGACTGGCGCTCGACCGCGAAGGCCTCGTGCGGCTCGAGGACCGCGACCGTGTGACGGACGGCGCCGGCCGGGATCCGCATCCCCGCGGCAGCGCCGACGGCCCGCAGGCCGGGCCCGCCGGTCAGGATCACGCGCTCCGTCTCGATCGGCCCGGCGTCCGTCTCGACGCCGACCACCCGCCGGCCGCCGTCATGCCCCGGCTCGGTCCGAAGACCCGTGAACGCCGTTCGCTCGCGGACCTCGACCCCGGCCCGCTGCATCGCGAGCGAGTAGGCCAGGACATTGCGCGGCGGGTCGATGTGGCCGTCGGTCGCGAGGTGGCTGCCTCCGCGATGACCGGTCGGGGCGAGGGTCGCGATGTGGGCCGCCGCTTCCGCCGCTGACAGCCACTCCACGTCGAGACCGGCGGCCCGCTGCATCGCGACCCGCTCCCGACCCGCGCGCTCGTCCTCGGCCGTGACCGCGAGGATCAGGTAGCCGAGCTCCCGGAAGCCGCTGTCGGTGCCGATCTCGGCGGCCTGGCGACGGTAGAACTCGATCGACCAGCGCCCCAGGGCGACGGTCGTGGGCGTCCCGCCCTGGGCCCGCACGATGCCGGCGGCCCGGCTGCTCGCGCCCTGGCCGACCAGACCACGCTCGAGCACGATGACCCGACCCACGCCGGACGTCTTCGCGAACCAGCTCGCCCAGCCGCCGATCGTGCCCGCGCCGACGACGACGAGATCGGCCCGCTCGGTGTCCGCCACGTCCCGAGGATAGGTCGCCTGTCGATGCGCCCGGACGGCGCGTCGCGCCGCGCGGTCCCGCATGCTCAGCCGTCGAGGGCGGCCGCCTCGACGCAGATCGTGCCGACGCCGAGCCGTTCGAGGCGCGCGTACGTCGGGCGGCGTCGGACGGTCCAGGCGGTCAGCTCGAGCCCGGCAGACCGGACCCGGGCGATCGCGGCCCGGTCCAGCGCGCGCCACTCGATCGCGACCCCGCGGCAATCGAGCTCGAGCGCCATCGCGATCGTCGACGGTTCCGCATCGTGCGCGTTCAGCCAGCGCGGCCAGAGGGGCGCGAGGCCGGCGATCCGCGCGAGCGTGGCCGGCTCGAACGACGACACGACCGCCCGCTCGAGACCCGGCCCGCGTCCCGCCACGAGCGCCTCGAACGCGCCGCGCCCGGGGTCCCCTTTCAGCTCCACGTCGAGGAACGCGCGGCGTGGGAGCGTGGTCAGCACCGATTCCAGGGTCGGCACGCCATGCTCTTCCAGCTCGTCGGCTGTCATCTCGTCGACGCGCCGATCGATCCCGTGAACGCGTGTCAGCGTGTCATCGTGGTAGCACACGGCCACGCCGCCACGCGCGGCCCGGACGTCGAACTCGAGGCCGTCGCAGCCCGGGATCGCGAGCGCCGCGAGGAACGCCGGCAGCGTGTTCTCGGGCGCGCGTCGCCAATCGCCCCGGTGGGCGAGGCGAAGGGCACGGGGGGAAGGCACGGCGGAACCGGCGACGGCGGCGACCACGCTCAGCCGACGGTCAGGCGCGCAGCCAGGCCGAGATGGTCCGAGGGATACAGCCCCGGATCGCCGACGGCCGGCCGATCGAACACGAGCCGGCAGGACTCGACGGTGATCGCCCCGCGAACCCAGATGTAGTCCAGGCAGCCCGGCGGTCCGTCGGTGTCGATCGCCGGCCCTTCCAGCCCCGACGGCCACGTGACGTCGGGCTCGGCCTTGTTCGCCTCGAGGAACGCCGAGCGAAACCCCTCGGTCCGCATCCGCGCATACGCCGGTTCGACCGGCTCGGCGTTGAAGTCGCCGACGACGACGACGCCGTCGGCCGCCGGCGCGTCGGCCAGCCAGTCGATCAGCAGGCGGGCCTGCTCGTCCCGTGCCGCCTCGTCGGCGGAGACGTGATGGAGATGGGTCACGGCCGCGACAATGCTCGCCCCGCTGGCGAGGACGAGATGGGCCCGGATGGCGGCCCGGGTCAGCCCGAGGTCGAGGCGCTCGGCCTCGGCGGCAACGAGCGGCTCCCGGACGAGCAGCGCGTTGCCGTACTCGGGTCGGCCGGCCCAGCCGCGCGTCGATTCGTAGCGGGCCGGCCCCGCCGCGCCGATCAGGCGGTCCTGCTGGAGGACGTACACGACTTCCTGGAGTCCGAGGATGTCCGGCTGGAGCGCGGCCATGTCGGCGAGGATCAAGGGCAGGCGCTCGTCCCAGCGGTCCGCAAGGTTGCGGATGTTGAGGGTCGCAACGTGGAGGCGGTCCATCGCGAGAGTGTGACGCTTCCGGCGTCGACCGACGAGCCGGTTGGCCCGGCTCCCGGCGTCGATCGACGAGCCCGTGGACCGGTTCCGGCTCCTCAGCTCCCGGCCGCGACTCGGCCGACCGGCCAGGCGACGGGCAACGTGACGATGAACGTCGAGCCGCGGCCTTCCTCCGACTCGACCGCGATGTGGCCGCCGTGCTGCTCGATGACGTGGCGCGCGATCGCCAGGCCGAGGCCCGTCCCGCCGCCGCGGACCCGGACCTGGTCGACCTTGTAGAAGCGCTCGAAGATCCGCGCCCGGTCCGCTGCCGGGATGCCGACCCCGTGATCCTGCACGGTGAGGACGACCTCGCCGTCGGCCGTCCGCACGCTGACGAGGACCTCCCCACCGCCAGGCTCGGTCTGGTCGCCGGGCGCCTCGGCCTCGGCGGCGACGGCCCGATCGGCGACGCCCGGGTCGGAGGACGGCGCGGCGTCCGGGGGCGTCATCCGGTCCTCCGGGCGCCCGAACTTCAGGGCATTGTGAACGAGGTTCACGACGACCTGGCCGAGCCGCGCCTCGTCGCCACGAACGGGCGGCAGCCGGTCGGGGACGTCGACGATCAGCCGCAGCCCCTGGCGTTCGGCGAACAGGCGGAGCCGCTCGGAGGCGTCGGCGGCGATCCGCCCGAGATCGACGTCGTCGAGCAGGACGAGCGGCCCGCCACCCTCGATCCGGGCGAGGTCGAGGAGCTCGTTGACCATCTGGACGAGGTGCCCGGTCTCGACCTCGATCTTGGCGATCCGGTCGCGCATGCGCGGCGGAACGCCGTCGCCCGCGGCCTCGGCGTCGCGGGCGAGCGTCTCGGCGAGCAGGCTGACGGTCGAGAGCGGCGTCCGTAGCTCGTGCGACAGGTTGTCGACGAACTGGGTCCGGATCTGCTGGAGGCGGCGCAGCTCCGAGACGTCCTCGAGGACCACCCAGACGCCGCTGACGGGCGACCGACGCGCCCGGACGACGAGCGTCGGACCGTCCGGGCCGCTGAGCCGGAACTCGCCGGACGCACCGCCCCCGGCCCGGGCCGTCGCGATCAGCTCCTCGACCCGGCTGTCGAGGAACGTCTCGAGGGCGGTCCGCCGGGTCAGGGAGCCCGTCGGCCGGCGCAGCAGGATGTGGGCCGCGGCATTCGCCAGCTCGACCCTGCCCTGCTCGTCGAGCCGGACGATCCCGACGCCCATCAGGTCCGCCAGATAGGACGCGTTGCGGACCTGCTGGTCGAGCTCGAACTCCGAGGCGTCGAGCCGATCGCGCAGGCGACGGACGAGGGTCGGCACGTCGGCCGTCGGATCGTCCGCCTCGGCGTCGGTCTGGCGTCCGACGTCGGTGCCCGGCGCATCCCGGTCGACCGCGCTGCCCGGCGCGAGCGGACCCAGCCCCAGGCTGCTCCGGGCGAGTGCCGCCCGGGTCGCCTCGAGCGCGCGATCGCGGTCGAGGGCGACGCCGATGGCGATCGCGAGGGCGATCGCGAGCAGGCCGACGAAGGCGACGAAGATCCAGTCCACGCGGCGAGCATCGCACAGGCCCGTGATCGCCGCGGTACCCTTGCGCCGTCCCCACCGACGAGCCCGGAGGAACCCTCTTTGCGTCTCCGCCTGATCCCCCGCGACGTCCGCTTCTTCGACCTGTTCGTCGAGGACGCCGCGAATGTCCTGGGCGGCGCGCGCCAGCTCGAGGCGATGCTCCGGACCTACGACCAGCCCGACGCCCGGGCTGCCGAGATCCGGGCGACCGAGCACCGCGGCGACGAGATCAGCCACCAGATCGGGCACCGGCTCGAGGCGACATTCGTCACCCCCTTCGACCGCGAGGACATCTACGCCCTGATCAGCGCGCTCGACGACGTCCTCGACTTCATCGAGGAGGCGGCCGACACGTTCGTCCTCTACCGCGTCGAGGCACCGACGGCGACCGCCGTGGAGCAGGCCGCGATCGTGGTCAAGCAGGTCGAGCTGCTCCACGATGCGCTCGCCCACCTCGAGGGCTTCAAGGGCCTCGACCGGTACTGGATCGAGGTCCACCGGCTCGAGAACGAGGGCGACCGGATCGTCCGGGCCGCGATCGCCGCCCTGTTCGTGGACGAGAAGGACCCGATCAACCTCGTGAAGTGGAAGGAGATCTACGGTCTCCTCGAGGCGACGATCGACAAGGCCGAGGACGTCGCCAACATCATCGAGCGAATCACCATCAAGCACGCCTGACCGGCGGCAGCGTCCGTCAGGACGGGCGGACGGGTGAGGCGTCGATCTCGTCGAGGCAGCGGGTCAGCAACGTGGTCGTCGCGGAGCTGGCCGCGAGCCTCTCCACCCCGAGAGCCCCACTGACGCGGATCAGGTCCCAGCCGAGGACTCGATCGGCGGCCCATGCCGGCGATGCGAGCCCGGGATCGTCGCGGGCTGTCAGGCGGGCGATGCGGATCCCCAGCGGCAGAAGCTGATCGCCGACCAACCGTGCGTCGGCCCAGTTCTTGCCTGCGACGTCGCGCTGGGCGCGGAGAAGCCGGTCGCGGGCCTCGGTCAGGAGCTGGCCGACATCGTCCTCGGCGGTCGCGCGATTCATCGGGCGGTCACAGCCCTCGAACGAGACGTCCTGCCCGGGCCGCCAGGCGTCGGACGGGTGCTCGCCCTTCCGGAGATGGCGAAGCAGGTCGACCTCCGACGAGAGAGACGCGAACAATGCGTAGCCCGATCCGAGCTCGGGTCGGCACATCTCGTCGCTCCCGAACGAGAGCTTGGTGCTGTCGCGATACAGGGCTGCCAAACGGTCGACCTCGGGGCCGAACCTGGCGGTCGTGCCGTCGGTGTACTCGATCGCGGCATCGAGCCCGCAGGTGCCTCCGTCGTAACAGGGCAAGATCGACCGGGCATACATCGCGGCCCAGTAGTCGAACGTCAGGCGCGCGGCCCGCGGGGTCGCGGCGGGCGTCGGCGTGAGCGTCGGCGCGACCGTTGGCGCCGGAGATGGCGTCGCCGACGGTTCGACGCGCGCCGCCGCCGCTGAACCTGGGCCGTTCAACCGGGCCAGGGCCGCGAGCGCTCCACCCGTCGAGCCCACGACGAGGATCGCGGCGATCGCGGCGACGGTTCGTCTCTGGATCCGGAAGCGGTGGCCGCCCGATCGCGTCGTCGGCTCCGGTTCCGTCGGCGTGGAGCGCGCTCGGGCTCCCTCAGCGGCCGAGGCGGTCCCGGAGGCCGCTCGTTCCGCCGCTCGACGCTCCGTCGCGGCTCGCTCAGCGGCAAACGCGCGCTCGGCAGCGGCACGGTCCGCAGCGGCACGGTCCGCAGCGGCCCGCGCGACGGCCTCCGCCTCTGCAGCTGCCGCATGCTCGCGCTCGGCGTCCCGCTCGCGCTCCGCGCGGGCCTCGGCGCGCCGTGCCGCCGCCGCGAACGACTGGCGGGCCGGCTCCGATGCGGGCGACGGCCTCACTCCCCCCTGCAGCTCGTTGGTCAGGACCTCGTGGGCTGCGTTGATCTGGGACGCCCAGTACGTTGCGCGCCGCTTGGCCTCCGGGCCGTCACCGGCCAGATCCGGGTGGTGCGCTTTCAGGGCGTCGTTGCGAGCCTGGCGGATCGCCGATGCGGTCAGGGCTGCGGACCCGAGGCCGAGGATGTCGCGCGCCTGAGCGGAGTCCATGTCAGCCGCCACTCGCATCGCAGAATGCCAGCGCCTCGGCGACGTCCTTCGGCCGGAAGCCCATCTCCTCGAGGCCGGTATCCATTGCCGCAAGCGGATCGCCGGGCCCGCCGGGTCCGGCCGCCGCGACCGTGTGACACAGCCAGGCCAGCTGTCCGACGAAGCGTGAGCGATCCGAACGTGGCAGCTCGCGGATGGCGGCGCCCGCCCTGCCGAGCATGACCGGAACCGGCTCGGTCGCCGGCGAAACGATGTAGTCGATGAGGGCCGCGAACTCGGTTGCCGCGATGGTCGCCGCCTCGCGCACCGGTGCCGACTGGGTTGCTTCGCCCATCGTGCGAATCGCGTGCTTGACGGCGGCCGCCTCGTTGTCCGAGATCACCCCGTCCGCGATGGCGGTGTTCATCGCGAGGACCACGGCGCTGATCGCCATCGCCCGCGGCGCATCGATCGGAGCGCGTTCGCTCGCGGCGCCCTGACTCGTCGTGCCCGATCCTGCGAGCCTCGCGCGCCGCTCGAGCTCGAGGAGCATCAGGTGCTGCGGAAGCGCCTCCGCGATGCATGCGTGGCCGGCCGGACCCGGGACCTCGGTCACGATCTGGCACTCGGTGCAGACGACGATCGCCTTGCGCGACGTGGTGAAGGTCGGCACGAAGTAGAGCGTGAACTTCGTCCTCGCTTCGCCGACGAAGTGGACCCGTTCGGTCCGGCAGCGCAGGCACTGTCTGATGACGAAGCCGCGCCCTTCGCTCTTCGTCCGTGAACCCCAGATGATCACGCCCCACAGAACCTCGTACGCGCGCGCTGTCTGTCGAGGGAAGGCCCAGGACACGCGGCCCGACTCACGGTGCCGTCGTCGGTGCGCGCGCGCCACCACCGGATGGTGAGACGGGGTCCGTCCAAAGGTACTCGCAGCCGTGCGCGACGCAGCCGTTGCGGCCCGGCCGCGTTGACGTCAGTTCAACGGCCCGGACGTGCCGACGCCCCGGGCGTTGCCCGGGGCGTCGGCGTGGCACGTTCAGATCGGGGCGGGATCAGCTCTTCGGGGTGAGCCAGACCCGGTAGTCGCGGATCGACTCGGGCGTGCCGTCCTTGGCGGACGGGTTGTACGCCCGGAGGGTGCCGTACTGGCCCTTGCTGACCGTGTACGCGATCGTCGTGTCGAACGTTCCGCGGCAGCCGCTGCCGCAGCTCGCCATGACCTGGACATCGGCGATGACCTTGCCGGTCGCATCGAGGATCGACATCCGGAACGTCGCCTCGAAGACGTTGGCGTTGCCGGTCACATGGGCCGGGTTGCCGATCGCGGCGTTGAACGCCGGCCGGTCGACCCAGATGTCGGGCAGGAGGTCGATGAAGTCGGCGCGCGTCGCGGGCTTGTCGAGGACGACGCCTTCGCTGCTGAAGACGGTCTTGCGGACGCCTTCGATCTCGAAGATGACCGACTTGACCGTCGGGAACTGGGTCAGGGTGTAGACCATCTGGCCGAGCCGGGTCATGACCGACGCGCTGCCGCCGCCGGACTCGAACTCCGCCGACAGATCGACGGTGGCCACGCCGCCGGAGATCGTGAGGCCGAGGAGCTTGGAGCCGTCGGGGACGGCGCTGGTGATCGAGCGGGCGGCCTCGCCGGTCGTGGGACCGGCCAGCAGTGCGTTGACGGCTGAGGTTGCGACGGCCTTCGTGCCGGGAACCTCGCGCAGGACGGCGACGAGACCCTCGCTGCCGGGCAGCCCGCCGAGCCAGAAGTAGGACCGGACGATCGTCGTCCCGGACGGAGTCGGGGTCGGTGCGCCGCTCGCGCCCGGGCCGGACGATCCGCTCGGGGCGACCGAGGGCTCCGAGCTCGGCTCGTCGGACGGGACGACGTCCGGGCTGCCGAGGGCGACCGACGGCTCCGGTCCCGTCGAGGCCGGTGGAACGCTGCCGAGTGGACCGCTGTTGCTTCCGCAGGCGCCGACCAGGGCGGCGGTGGCCAGAACGACGGCGACGAGAGCGATCGGGTGGTTGCGGGTCATGATCGAGTCCTCCGTGTGATGAGGTTCACCTGTCGTCAGCGTCGTCCGGCC
>DATNBW010000234.1:0-18082 GCA_035607275.1 Verrucomicrobiia bacterium
GACGCCCGCCGACGATCACCTCGTCGCCGGCATCCGTCTCGTCCCCGAGCCGGCCGAACAGTCGGACGACGACGAGCACGGCCACGCCGACGACCGCCGCCAGGGCCGCCGTCTGGGTCGTCAGCAGGAACTGGGGGATGATCGGCGGACACGCCGGCGAGTTCGGATTCGCCCGGTCAACACCGACGAAACCGCACAGCGGCCGATCGAGGACCCACAGGATCGCCGGCCCGAGGATCGCGACGGCCGCCGCCAGCCGGGCGAGCAGCCACGTCCGCCACGACGCGCCGTGCCACAGCTCCGCCAGGAAGTAGGCGAGGGCCAGCATCAGGAACGGCAGGCTGGTGTAGTAGTGGTACTGGAAGGCCGCCCGATCGATCCGGGCCCACGACACCCACTGGAACGCGTACCCGACCGTGATCAGCGTGAGCGGCAGGCTGCGCCGCGCGAACGCCTGCCATGCCGCGAACCCGAGCGCGGGCAGGCCGAGCCACCAGATCACGAGGTTGCCCGCGTTGTAGATCGCCGCCGTGGTGTTGCCGGCGAAGCTCTCCTGGTAGAACCAGACGGGCTTGAGGTCGAACAGCCAGGCCCACCACGGCGATGACGCCGCATGCGGAGCCGTCAGGCCGTTGTGGTAGTTGTACATGCCGACCGTCAGATCGGCGAGGGTCTGGCCGGTGTGGCCGGGAGGCCAGCCCGCGAACAGGACGTGGTTGTCGATCAGCGCCCACGGGACGTAGGAGGCGATGTAGATCGCGACGGGCAGGATGAGCAGGCAGGCGACCATCCAGACGATCGGCAGGCCGAGCTGGGCGCCGGGCCGGAGCCACGCGTCGGCCGGCGGCGGAGCCGGCTTCGGAAGGAGCGCGGCCGGCTCGTCGGGACCCGGCGCCGGGGCGAGCGGACCGAAGCCGAGCCGCGCGGCCCCGGCGAACGCGAGCCAGGCGAGCCCGCCGACAAGCGCGAGCCCCGCAGCCAACGCCAGCGGCGTCACGGCGACGGACGCGATCCTGGTCGAGGCGTCCTGCTTGTTCAGGGCGATCGCGACGAGGGCGACGAGCCCGCCGAGGGCGACCGGTCCGCCGATCGCGAGGCGGATCTCGTCGAGCGACCAGCGCAGCGGATGGAGGACGTTGGCTACGACGGCGACGACCGTCAGGGCCACCATGATCGCCACGAACGGCAGGTTCCCGAAGCCGGTCCCGGCAGGAACGTTGATCGCGAGGTAGCCCAGGAACGCCGTCATCGTGACGAGGGCGGCGATCGCGAGCAGCCGCCCGAGGGCGCTCCGGACGAGGACGAGAAAGCCCATCCCGACGATCGCGTAGAGCGCGACCCACTTCGATGCCAGCGCCAGGCCGAGGAGGGCGCCGATCAGCGGCATCGCGACCCAGAACGCGCCGCGATGCCTCCAGACGCCGGTCCACAGGGCGGCGAACAGGGTGTACGCGGCGACGATCCCGAGCCCGACGTACGCGTCGTTCATCCCGATCCGCGACTGGACGAAGAACATGCCGTCGGCGACGCAGAAGACCGCGACGAACAGGCCGACCATCCGGCGCCGGAACAGGATCCGGGCAAGGAGGTAGAGGAAGCCGGCCATCAACGCGCCGGCAATGACCCCCGGGAGTCGCCACGCGAACTCGTGCTCGCCGACGTCGACGCTGGCCGCCGCGCCCGCATCGTCGAAGACGAGGATCTGCTGGCGGTCATCGGTCGGATACGGTCGGTTGACGTCGACCGCCCAGGCACTCGGCTCGAACGGCAACCGGGCGTCGGCGTAGATGGCAGGCGGGTCGGCGATCGGCTCGATCACATAGATCGTGGACGCGCTGCCGTCGGGCGTCTTACCGAGGACGTGGACCATCTCGCTCGCGTCGTCGTAGGCCACCCGCGTCACCGGGGCCGGCATCTTCATCGTGGTGACGAGCGCGGGCCCGTTCTTCGCCTTGTCGCCGCCGACGGCGACGATCGCGATCTGGCCCTTCGCGTTCGCGCCCGGATCCGGATCGGTCGACACGAAGAGCTTGGGGTCGTCGACCGTGACGAGGGCGAGGCCGTGGGCCGGGCCGCCGATGTCGAGGGTCGAGGTCAGCGTTCCGGTCGCCGGATTGACCAGCTCGAGCCCGTTCGCATCGGCCACGGCGACCTGGGGCAGCGCAACGATCGACAGCCCGGCGAGGCGGCCGTCGTCGATCGCCTTCTGGACCTTGTCCCGGATGTCGCTGCCGGTGACCCCGGCAACGATCAGCCGATCGGCGGTGCCGGCGAGGCGCTGCTCGTAGGTGGCCGTCGAGCCGCCGATCAGCTTGACGAGCGCCGAGGCGACCGCCTTCGGGTCCTCGACGGAGCCCGGTGCGCCGACCAGGGTCGGAGCGGTCCCGGCCGGCCCGACATCGGCGACGCCTTCGAGCTGGACGGTGCCGATGTCCTCGCTCGAGACGGCGTCGAGCGTGTGGACCTTGTCGTCCGCGGTGACGACGATGAGCGACTCGCCGTCGTCGGGCACGAACAGGCGCTCGATCGAGCCGGCGACCTGGCCGAACGCGACCGGCTCGGCAGGCAGGGCCGACGCGCCGTGCTGGCGGATCGCGTCGAGCGAGCCGAGGTCGAACGTCACGATGGATCCGTCCGTGCTGCCGACGAACAGCTGGTTGCGCGTCGAGTCGACGACCACCGCCGACGCCCCGTCGATCGGGACGCGGGCGATCAGCGCGCTGGTCGCCAGGTCGTACGAGCGGAGCTCCGACCCGGTCACGACGTCGACCCGGTCGCCCGCCCGCTGGTTCGGCAGGTCCGGGTCGTCGAATCGCTTCTCGACGGTCGCGTCGAGGACGGCGACGCCGAGGTTGCTCGTCGACGTCACCCGATCGTCGCCCCACGCGATCAGCCCGCCGGCCATCGCGTATTTCGCGAGATGCGGGTGAGTCCACTCGTAGATGTCGTGATCGATGCCGTAGCGCCAGCCCTGGAGGAACTCCATCGCCGTCCGGGCGTGGTAGACCTCGTCGAAATGCATCTGGTACGGCTCCGCCAGGCGGAACATCCGGATCCCCAGGATCGAGACGACGAGGACGACGAGGACCCACAGGTCGAGCTTGTCCAGGCGGCCGGCCGGCTCGTCGTGGAGGGCCCGCGAGCGGTCCGCCCGGACCGGCCGCTGGCGGAGGCGCGAGCGGAACCAGCCGATCGGGCCGAGCTCGGCGAAGGACGCCGGCTCGGTCCAGGTCGGGAACGCCGCCCGGGTCGGGAGAGTCGCGCCGGCTGCGCCGGCCGCCGCGACGCCCGCCGCCGCGGCACCCGCGCCGAAGCCGGTGCCGCGGACGGCCGTGCTGCCGGCCGCCCTGGCGGCGCGCCGATCTCCGGCCCACCGGTCGGCGTCGGCGGGCCAATCGGCGGCGGCCCATCGTTCGTCCGTCTGCGCGTCCTCGCCGTTCGCGCCGGCGTCCGCCGTCAGCTCGTCGTCGAGCGCGCGCAGCGCACCGGGCCGGAGCTGGACGAAGGCCCACAGCCCGGCGGCCAATGCGGCAAGGGCGATGAGGGTCACCCCGGTCGTGCTCCGGATCGCGCCTCCGATCCGGAGCCAGTCGGCGATCCCCGGGTTCTTGTAGAACGGCAGCGTGAGGATCGCGTACATGTTCAGAAACGTCGTCAGCGACAGGACGACGTACGCGATCCGCCAGCGGACCGAGACCGCGGCGAGGATCGCTCCGATCGCGATGAACGGGAACAGGTACCGCTCGTGGACGCGGGTGGGCAGCAGGAAGAAGGCGATCGCGAGGATCGTGACGCCGGTCAGGATCACGAGCGGGCTGGGCCGCCGGGCGACGAGGAGCGACACGATCACGAACGCCGCGATGAGGAGCGCGGCCCCGACGAGGACCGCCGGGATCGGGCCGACGGTCACGGCCTGGGGGCAGAAGGTGCCGCCGGCGGCGGGCGTCCGGATGACCGAGTCGCAGGCCCAGCTGCCGTTCGCCGCCAGGCCGGAGCCACCGATCGAGGCGAGCGCCCAGGGGTTGTATGCGTTGACGCTCGCGTACGGGTACTCGCCGGCGGTGTTGAACATCTCGAACAGCAGGCCCGACTTGATCGGCGCGCCGCCGGTCCCCGGCTCGATCACCGACAGCCCGAACGGGAAGCACAGGGCGATCGCGGTCAGGAACCCGGCCAACCCGGTCGTGACGATCCGGATCGGCTGATCGGTGCGCCGCTCCCAGTCGCGGAACCAGTCGAGAACGCCGGTCACGGCGCGAGGCAGCCAGGAGCGGTCGAACGACGGCGCGCGCGCGGGCGGCCGGAGGGTCATCGGCTCGCCCGGCCCGTCGTCGATCGGCGACGGCGGCCACAGGGCGCGGCGGATCGTCACGACCGCGACGATCGGGACGAGGATCGACAGCTGGGGCTTGATCAGCGCCGCGACGACCGTGAAGATCGCCGCTCGCTCCGGCCGGTCGCGCCAGAGCTCGCGAACGCCGAGGAGCAGGAAGACCACCCCGAACGAGTCGACCTGGCCCCAGACCACGGAGTCGAACCAGCTGACCGGGTTGACGACGACGAGAGCCGCCCCGATCAGGGCTGCTCGCCGGCTGCCACCGAGCTCCTGGACCATCGACCAGACGAGCCATCCGAGCGCGACGTCGGCCAGGATGGGCGGGACCTTCAGGAGGCCGGCGATGTTGCCGGTCGCCTGCCCGACGAGGCCGACCAGGTACAGGACATAGAGGTAGCCCGGGGTGTAATCGTGGAAGAAGTCGCGCCCGTAGAAGCCGTGCAAGCCCTCGGCTGCGAGGTTGCGGGCCCAGTACTCGAACGACGCCAGATCGACCCCGAAGCCCGTGCGGGGATAGAGCTGTGCGATGATGATGCGGAAGGCGAAGCCGAGCGCGAGGACGGCGACGATCGCGCCGATGCCATCCCGCGTCCAGGTGGTCCGCGTCGGCGCGTCCGCGTCCCGACTCGGTCCGCCCGACACGCGGTCGGACGTCACGGGTTGGATCTCCCCGAACGAGCGTTGAGGTGGACCGCAGGGTAGCACAGGGTCGATCGCCGCTGGCCTCGGGTGCCCCGCCGTCTTCGTCGCTCTTCGTCTCGATCGGCGTCGGCTGCGCCCTGGTCGCGATCGCCCTGGTCGTCTTTACGCTCAGTCATCCGGACCGCTACTACAACCACTTCGAGTGGCAGGCATCGGCGTTCCTCGAGGGCAAGGCGGCGATCCGCTATCCGGTCGAGGCCACCGCAACCTCGCCCGGCAATGCGTTCTTCCAGGATGTCCTGCCGGTCGCACCCGATCCGGACGGGACCGGGCGGGGGCTGGTTCCGTTCCCGCCGCTGCCGGCGGTCCTCCTCATGCCGTTCGTCGCCCTGTGGGGTCTCGCCGCCAACGGCCAGCTGATCTTCGCGATCCTCGGGGCGCTCGATGTCGGGATCGCCTGGTGGATGCTCGGCAAGCTGCCGATCCGGATGTGGGTCCGGGTCGCGACCACGGTCTTCCTCGGGTTCGGGACGGTGTTCTGGTACGCCGCCCAGATCGGCACGACCTGGTACCAGGCCCACGTGCTGGCGGTCGGGCTGGCCCTGGCCGCGATCGGGGTCGCGCTCGGCGGGGACCGCGATGCCGCCCGGAGCGAGGACGACCTCGACGATCCCGACGACGAGCCGGCGCCACCGAAATGGCCGGGTGACGACGGCCCCGCCACGACGGTCGGCTCGCGCGGATCGACCGTCGTGGCCGCCCGCGGCGCGTCTGTGCGGGCGGGGTCATCGCTCGCGGCGATCGTGCCCGACCCGCGCCAGTTCCTTGCCGGGCTGCTCTTCGGGCTGGCGTGCACGTCCCGGCTCACCGTCGCGTTCGCCGCGCCGTTCTTCGTCCTCGTCGGCTCCGGCGGCTCGTGGCAACGGCGCGGCTGGTCGGCTGCGCTCGGGGCGGTGATCCCGATCGGACTGCTCGTCGCGTACAACCTCGTCTCGACGGGTCATGTCTTCCATCCGGGATACCAGTACCTGTACGAGCTCGAGGCCGGCTTCTACCTCCCGCTCAACTACCACCTCGACTGGCAGATCGAGGATCTCCGCTATCTGCCGCAGAATCTCGGGATCATGTTCCTCAACGGACCGGTCTGGCTGCCCACCGAGGTCCCGTCCGCGCTCGGTCTCGGCGGACCGCTGTGCACGGACCCGGCGGCAGTCCGCGGCCTGTTCAACCCGGACTGCCCGCTCGTCCTGCCGAAGGACACCGGCATGAGCATCCTGCTGACGAGCCCGGCCTACCTCCTCGGCCTGCCCGCGATCCGCTGGGGGTTCGGACGGAGCCGGCTCGTGACGGGCGCGGGGCTGGCCGTCCTGATCATCGCCTTCGTGAACCTCCTGCACTTCAGCCAGGGCTGGGTCCAGTTCGGCTACCGGTTCAGCCTCGACTTCGCGCCGTGGGCGATCCTCCTCGTGGCGATCGGGCTCGAGCGGATCGCGGCGCGGACCGCTGCCGCCGGTCACACGGGAAGGACCCTCGAGGAGCCCGCGTTCGGCATCGACCGCCGGGCCGGCGCGTGGGCGATCGTCGCCGTGGCGATCGTCCTCGTCGCCGTATCGGTGTTCGTCAACCTGTGGGGCGTCGTGTGGGGCGACGTGCTCGGGTGGTGATCGACCCGGGGTCGGATCGGGCCCTTCGGACCGCCTGGATCGGGGCGATCGCGGTCGGCCTCGTGGCGCTCGGCCTCTGCGTGTGGCGGCTGATGCCCGGCCTCGGGTTCTGGGACACGGCGGAGTTCCAGATGGTCCTGCCGGTCATGGGCACGGCCCACCCGACGGGCTACCCGACGTACGTCCTGATCGGCTGGTTCGCCTCGGTCGTCCTCCAGCCCCTCGGCGAGGCCGCGCTCCGGACGAACGTCCTGTCGGCGATCCTCGTCGCGATCGGATCGGCGGTGACGGTCGATCTCGCCCGCCGGCTGAGCGGATCGCTGCTGCTCGGGATCGCGGCGGGTCTCGGGATCGCCCTCACGCCGATCGTCTGGGCGATCGGGACGCACGCCGATCCGCACGCGCTCCACTTCGCCCTCGTCGCGATCATCCTGTGGCTGCTCGTCCGCTGGGAGCAGGCCCGCCGGGGCAGTCTCGGCCCGGCGGCCGGGCCCGAGGCCGGACCGGCGGCTGCGCCGGGGCCCGGACCGGCGGCCGGGCCCGAGCCCCGCGACGTCCCGGACAGCGCAGACCGCCGCGCCGACCGGCTCCTCCTCGCCGCCGCCGTCGTCGTCGGCCTGTCGGTCGGCAACCACTCGCTGACCCTGCTCCTCGGACCGCCGATCATCCTGTACGTCCTCGCCGTTGAGCCGGGGATCCTCCAGCGCCGGCGGTTCATCCTCGCGAACATCGCCGCGTTCGCGATCCCGACCGTCCTCGTCCGGTTCGAGATGGTCCTGCGCGGCGGCTGGCTGCGAGCCCCCTTCGTCTACGCCGACCCGAGCACCTTCACCGGCTTCTGGTACGTGACGCTTGGCGCCCAGTTCCACGGCTGGCTGACCGATCCGTTCAGCAACGCCCCGAAACGGGTCGCTGACCTGATCTCGATCGCCGCGGGCCAGTTCGGGCCGTGGGCCGCGCTCATCGTCGTGGCATTCATCGTGACGATCGTCCGCCGGCCGCGGTACGCGCTGCTGAGCGGCACGACCCTCGTCCTCACCTGCTTCTTCAACTCCGTCTATCCGGACGGGGCGATCGATCGGTACTACATCGGGCCGGCCCTGATCGCCTGGACCTGGCTGGCGATCCTTGGCGCCGCGGTCGTCGATGCGGTCCTTCGCTCCGATCCCGGGCGCCGTGGGCGGGGTGAGGCGCTGCGTCCGGTCGGGATGGTCGTCGTCGCCGCCCTCCTCGTCGGCCCGAGCCTCCTGAGCCTCTCGAGCCGTGCCCGGGCCGTGGATGAGACCGACGACACGGCGGCCCAGACATGGACGAAGGAGGTGCTCGACACCGTCGAGCCGAACGCGGTCATCGTGTCGTGGTGGAGCTACTCGACACCGCTCTGGTATGCCACGATCGTCGATGCACAGCGGCCGGACGTCTGCGTGATCGATGATCGGAACCGCCTCGACTACAACCTCGGAGATCTTGACCAAGTGATCGACCGCTACATCGCGACGCGTCCCGTGTACCTGGTCCGGAACGGAACGAGCGAGCTCGGCGCGCTCGAGGGCCGGTACACGCTGGAGCCGCTCGGGACGCCGTCCGCGTCGAACGTCCTGGCCGTCACCGCGACCGCGGAGCACGGCGGGCCGGTGGCGCCGCCGCTGGGCTCCAGCGAGCCGTGCCGATGACCGCGCCATCGGTCCAATCCGTGCCCGCGACCGAACGGTCCGAACGACTGGCGACCCTCTCCTACTTCTTCCCGGCGCACAACGAGGAGGCCAACCTCGAGGGCCTCGTCGAGGAGGCCCTCGCCACGCTGCCCGGTCTGGCCGAGACGTTCGAGATCGTCATCGTCGACGACGGGTCGCGCGACGCGACCGGCCGGCTGGCGGACGATCTGACGGCGGCCCACCCGGGTGTCGTCCGGGCGGTCCACCATCCGACGAACCTCGGGTACGGGGCCGCCCTGCGTTCCGGCTTCCGGGCCGCGCGCCACGACCACGTCGCCTTCACCGACGGCGACCGCCAGTTCCGGGTGGCCGACCTCGGCCGCCTGATCGACCGGATGGCGGCCGCGGACCGGCCGGACGTCGTCGTCGGGTTCCGGATCAAGCGCGCCGATCCGCTCGTCCGGACCCTGTACGCCCGCGCCTACCGCCTGGCCAACCGGATCTTCTTCGGGCTCCAGGTCCGCGACGTCGACTGCGCCTGCAAGCTGTTCCGGCGCGACGCGCTGGCCGGGCTGGCGGTCGAGTCGGGCGGCGCATTCTTCTCGGCCGAGCTCCTGATCAAGCTCCGGGCGGCCGGCCGGTCGATCGCGGAGGTCGGCGTCCCCCACCACCCGCGGACGGCCGGGGCGGCGACCGGGGCGAAGCCGAGCGTGGTGTTCCGCGCGGTCCGTGACTTCTGGTGGCTCCGGCTCCGGATGTGGGTCAACGCGGAGCGGGCGCTCGGCCGGGGCGAGCCGATGCTCGGCGGGGGCTCGACCGACTAGCTGTCCGAGCTGCGCGTCCGGCCCTCGCCGGTGTTCGGGTCGACGTCGAGCGAGTTGACGAAATCGCGGAAGACGTCGAGCCGCGGGTCGACGATCTTCTCGCCCGTCGATTCGAGTGGCGAGCCCTCGGGCACGACATCGCCGGCCTCGGCGTCGCCGGTGGCCGTTCCGTCGCCGCCGAGCGCCGCCTGTTCGAGGACCGCCTCGCTCGCGAAGATCCGGCCGCCGGTCCGGACGGCGAGGGCGAGCGCGTCGGATGGCCGCGAGTCGATCTCGAAGACGGTGCCGTCGCGCTCGAGATGGAGGCGGGCGTGGTACGTCTCCTCGGCGAGGGTCGAGATCACGACCCGGTCGACCCGGACGCCGAGGTTCTCGAGGGCGCTGGCGAAGAGGTCGTGGGTCAGCGGCCGGTCGGCGGTCAGGCCCTGGAGCTTCATCGCGATCGCGCTCGCCTCCCACGGCCCGATCCAGATCGGGAGGTACCGGTCGTGCTCGGACTCCTTGAGGATGACGACGTGGCGACTCGAGAGCATGTGGACCCGGACGCTCTCCACCACCATCTCGACGAGTCCGTTGCGGTCGCTCGGCTCCTCGCTGGCCATGGCGGGATTATCCCACGCCGACCCTGTCGGTCGAACGCAGCGACCGCGGCTCGCCGCCGGCCCCGGCGCCGCGGACGATGAGCCCGACGAGCACGCCGGCGATGAACCCCCCGATGTGGGCGAACAGGGCCACGCCGCCGTCCGCGCCGGGCGCGCCCAGCGACATGACGCCGCTGAAGACCTGGATGAGGAACCACAGGCCGAGCAGGATCACGGCCGGGATCTGGAGCAGCTGGTAGAAGAACCCGAGGTAGACGAGCGACTGGACCCGGGCCCGCGGGTACAGGACGAGATAGGCGCCCAGGACGGCGGCGATCGCCCCCGATGCGCCGATCACCGGCACCGTCGAGTCCGGCGCGATCGCGACCTGCGTGAGCGCCGCCACGACTCCGCCGGCGAGGTAGAACGCGAGGTACGGCAGCCGACCCAGCCGGTCCTCGACGTTGTTTCCGAAGATCCACAGATAGAGCACGTTCGAGCCGATGTGGAGCAGCCCGCCGTGCAGGAACATGCTCGTGAAGACGGTCGGGACGGCTCCCGGGACATCCCCGCCCCCGGTCAGGTGCGCGGGGATCAGCCCGTAGGTGAAGAACAGGCGGTTGAGACCCCGGTCGCCGTCGGACGCCTGGACCGCGAGCTCGACGAGGAACACCGCGAAGCAGATGGCGATGAGGCCGATCGTGACCACCGCCCGGCGGCGAGTCGGATTGGCGTCACGGAGGGGGATCACGGCGCTCGCGACGCCTTCGGCGAGGTCTTCGGAGAGGCCCGCGGGGAGCTCGACGGTCCGGGTGAGCCCGACGCGCCGGGCCCGGAGGTCGGCGTGTCGATCACCGCTTCGAGGACGGCCGTCATGACCGAGTCCTTCGTCGCCCACACGAGGGTCGCCGGCCCGCCCTCGACCGCCGGTGGGATGACGTACATGCCCCGGACGTCGGCGAAGGCGGTGCTGCCGCCCGCGAGCCGGAACTGGGCGACGTACGTGCCGCGCGCCTTGTCGAACGCGACGACGCGAGCGTTGGCCCGATCCCAGGCATAGAGCAGGCCCGTCCGCTTGTCGCCTCCGGTCGGCGCCGTCGGACTGGCCGAGGCGATCAGCGTGTAGTACGGCGCCGATCGCAGGAGGATGTCGCCCTGCGGCGCGAAGCTCGTCGTGCCCGGGGCCTGGATCGACCAGCCCTCGCTCTTGCCCCCGACGTAGCGAATGATCGTGCCGCCGTCGGCCGCGAAGATGTCGCCGTCGATCAGGAGCTCGGTGACCTTGGAGACGTCGCGGGCGACGGTGAGGCGCGGCTGACCGGCGGAGTGGAAGCCGCTTCCGTCGCGGTCGGGCGAGTAGGCCAGGATGTTCTGTTCGGACGGATCGACGATGTACAGGTTGTAGAGGTTCGTGTTCTGCTGCTTCAGGAATGTGCCGGCCGCGACGATGTCGTCGCCCCAGCCGGGCGAGCCGGTGACCGGAATGATCGTCGGCGTCCCGCGCCCGCTCTGGTCGGCCGGCCGCCAGCGCCAGACGACGTTCTTGTTGTCGATCATCACGAGGTCGCGGCCGGCCGTGGTGATCAGCTTCGGGATCCCGACGATGCCGCCGGCCTTGTGGTCCTTCCAGCGGAAGACGACCGTGGCCCGCTTCGTCCGGAGGTCGACGCGGTAGACCGATGCCGTCGCCTTGTCGAGGATGAACGGCACGCCCTGCGGTCCGACGATCATCGCCGAGATGTCCAGGGGCGCCTTCGCGCCCGCTGTCGAGAGGATCGTCGCGGCCGCGACGGGCACGACCTTGAAGAGCCGGTCGAGGCCGCCGAGGGCCTTGGCCCGGAGCGGGTCGAGCGTCGCCGCCGGGACGTTCGCCGCCGTCGCCGTGCCGATCTGGTCCCAGGCGGCCGACAGGAGCTGGAACGCCTTCTGCGGATCGCCGTCGACGAGGTCGACGCCGTTCGGCCCGAACACCTGGTTCAGGTTGGCGTTGATCGCCTCGATCGCGGCCTCGCCCGCGGCCGCGGAGCTCAGCGCCTTCGTCCCGGGACCGCCTCCGCCGAGCGCATAGAGCGCCGTCCCGAGGGTCACCATGACGAGCACGAAGGCGAGGATCGCCATCGCCGCCCGGCGCTGGGTCTCGCGCTTGGCGGCGGCCGGGGTCACGCGCCGGTAGGCGGTTCGGCGGTGGGGCAGGACGTCCTGGGCGCGCCGGACGAGCCCGGTGAACAGTCCGCCGGCCGCACTCCGCGCCCGGGTCGCCGAGGCCTGGACGGCGGCGACCCCGCCGGTCACGTTGTCGGCGAGCGGGATCGGCGAGCGGTCGGGCGCCCCGGCCAGGGGCTCCGCCGGACGGACCGGGACGAGCGTCCGGGAGCGATGGGTCGCCGCGACCTCGGTCGCCTCGAACGCGATCATCGCGTCGCTGCCCGCGCCGTCCGCCGCGAAGAACCGGTGGTGGAGGTGCTCCATCGCGGGTTGGGGATGGAGCGTGACCATCGCGTCCTTGAGCTCGTCGGGGCCGAGCCGGCTCATGATGTTCGGCGAGACGAGGACGAGCGAGTCTCCCACCGAGATCTCGCCCCGCCAGACGTCCGGCTCGAGGTCGCCGGTCGGCAGGCCCCGTTCGCGATGGGGATCGGGCAGGGTCGAGAGACGGGCCTGCCGGATCAGGTATGCCTCGGCCGGGCCGATCGTCGCGACGTACAGCTCGTTGCCGCGGACGACGGCGATCCCGATCCCGATCGGACCGTTCGCAGCCGTGCCGTGCAGCCCGAGCCGCTCGCGCTGGTGGTTCAACCGCTTGTTGGCCGAGGCGATCGCCTTCTCGATGCAGACCCGGATCCCGGCCGACTCGTCGTAGTAGTACTCGCCCCGGATCGTCTCGGCGGCGAGCTGGGTCGCCTCCTGGGCGCGCGCCGACGCGATCGTCGACGTGACGATCAGGTACAGGTGGCCCTTCGATCGGGCGATCGCGCCGATCGACGGTTCGACGACGACCACCGTATCGGGCGAATTCGGTGAGCGGTCCGGCTCGGCGATCACGCCGAGCTTCATCTGCAAACGGACGGCCAAGTCAGGGTCTCTCGTGGCTGAGGGCGCCAGGCTGGACGCCGGACGGCGCGGGACGCCGAGGCCGGGGCCCGATTACGTTCGGGACGCGCGCCCCGAGATTGGCTGGCAGGTTCGCGCAGTATACGCGGCAGGTCCCCGAGCGGGACGGCCCGATGCCGGATCAGTCCCGATCCTCGTCGCGTCCGCGGCGGCGGGCCACGATCACCCGCAGCTCGCGTGCCCCAAATCCTGCGGGCGTCGCGGCGAAGGCCGCCAGCAGCTCCGGGCCGCGCAGGCGGAGCTCCTGCGCGACGATCGGCGCATCCGCCTCGGCGATGACCGCGAACCCATCGATCCGGATCACCCGACACGCGCCGGCGGCAGCCGGGACGCGCTCCGCGACGAGCCTCTCGAACGTGGCCATGGCCCGCGACAGCCGGAGCTCGTCCTCGAGACCGAGACCGCGCGCCGCATCCGGCAGCAGGTCCCCGAGCCGAACCATCGGCCGCCGACGGCCGCTCACGGCTCCGCGGTCCGACCGGCGGTCACGGGCCCGGGCACATCGGCCGGACCGCGTGCCGGGCCGTTCCCGGGCGTCTCGATCGACCGGAGGGCGGCACCGCCACCCCCGTCGGGGACCACCTCCCAGGCGGTCGCGGCGGCGACGAGGGCCGGGTCGAGATCGTCGAGCGTCGTCGTCGTGACGAATGCCTGGGGCAGCCCCGCGATCCGCCGGACGAGATGCGAGCGACGATCCGGGTCGAGCTCGGAGAACACGTCGTCGAGGAGGAGGAGCGGAGGCCGTCCGTCCTGCTCGGTCAGCAGGTCGAGCTCCGCGAGCTTGAGGGCGAGGATCGCCGTCCGCTGCTGGCCGCGCGACGCGAATCCCGACATGTCGCGGCCGTCGAGGCCGAAGACGAGGTCGTCGCGGTGCGGGCCGACGAGCGTCGAGCCGTTCCAGACCTCCTTGTCGGCGGTCTCCGCGAGCCGGCGCGCCAGCGCGTCCCGCGGCGACTCACCGGGGAGCGCCGGCGCGTTCGTGGCGTACGAGATCGTCAGCCGGCTTGCGGCGGCCTCGTCCGGGGCGATCTCGGCATGGGCCCGGGACAGCGGTCCCGCCAGGTCGTCGAGCAGCCGGAGGCGTTCCGCGACGATCGCCGCGCCGGCGTCGAGGAACGACGTGTCCCAGAACCGGAGCTCGTCGCGGCCCGCCTGCTCCTCGCGGATCGCGCGGAGGAGGCTGTTCCGCTGCTGGAGCGTCCGGCCGTAGGTCGCGAGGTCGCGGCCGTATGCCGCGGACCGCTGCGTGGCGAGCTGGTCGAGCGCCGCCCGGCGCAGGCCCGGCGAGCCGACCACGAGGAGCATCTCCTCCGGCGCGAACACGACCGTCCGGAGCAGCCCGACGAGGCCCGAGGCACGCCGGGCGACGCCATTCACCCGGATCCGCTTCCGGGCTCCGCCGCCACCGACCGGCCGGACCAGGGCGACCTCGACGGTCTCGGCACCCGCCACGCCCTCGATCCGGGCGAGCTCGCTCCCCCACCGGACGAGCTCGGCGTCGGCCGAGGTCCGATGGGAGCGGCCCCAGGCGAGCAGGACGATCGCCTCGAGCAGGGTCGTCTTGCCGGCCGCGTTGGGCCCGACGATCAGCTGCGGCCCCGGCCCGAATTCCGCGTCGAGCGTCGCGTACGAGCGGAACCCCTGGATCGAGATTGTCTGCAGCGTTGCGCCGGAGCTCACGGGGCTTCTCTCCGGTCCGAGGACTCCCTCAGGACGTGGTCCGGAGCGGCATGACGACGTGAACGTAGCGGTCGTCGCCGATCGGCTTGAAGACGCCGGGCGAGAGCGGGCCGTTGAGCTCGAGGGCGAACTGCTCGGCGTCGACGTTCGTCAGCACGTCGGCCAGGAAGCGGGCGTTGAAGGCGATCGTCGTCCCGTCGCCCTCGATCGCGGCCTCCACCCGGCCGACGTGATCGCCGACCTCGGCGTTGGCGCTGACCGTGATCGCCCCGTCGCCGTCGAGCCCGACACCGAGCTTCACGATGTTCGCCGACTCGTGGGCGATCAGCGCGGCCGGCCGAACGGCGCGCAGGAGCTCCTCGCGATCGAGCACCGCCCGGGTCGAGTGGCTGGCCGGCAGGACGGACTGGTAGTTCGGGTACTGGCCGTCGATCAGGCGGGTCACGAGGTCGATCCCGTCGATGTGGAAGAGGAGCTGATTGCGCGAGTGGGCGAGCACGATCGACACCGGCTCGTCCGTGTCGGACAGCACGCGCGACAGCTCGTGGAGCGCACGGGCGGGGATGACGACGCTCGTCTCCTCGACCGGGTCGAGGACGGTGATCGTCTTGACCGCGATCCGGTAGTTGTCGGCCGCGGCCAGGGTCAGCTGATCGCCCTCGAACTTCGCGAGGACGCCGGTCAGGATCGGCCGGGCCTCGTCCGAGGCGGCCGCGAACGCCGTTTCGTCGAGCGCCTGGCGGAGGATCTTCTGGGCGACCCGGGTGATCGGACGCTCGCCGGCGGTCTGGACGGTCGGGAAGTCCTCGGCCGGGATGCCCTTGATGTTCGACTCGAAGCGGCCGGCCCGGATGTGGAGCGTCTCGCCGTCGCCGAGCTCGAGCATGATCGGCTCGCTGCCCGGCAACGATCC
This sequence comes from Verrucomicrobiia bacterium, assembly GCA_035607275.1. GTDB lineage: Bacteria > Chloroflexota > Limnocylindria > Limnocylindrales > CSP1-4 > CF-46. Next base: position 15,407 of record DATNBW010000234.1, read on the forward strand.
GACGAGGTCCGTGAGCAGGCGTGCCGGCACCGAGGTCGCCCCATCGACCTCGATCTTGCCCGGGACCCAGTAGGTGATCCCGATCTCGAGGTTGGTCGCCGTGAGCTTCAGTCCGCCGTCCTCGGTCTTGAGCAGGACATTCGTCAGAACCGGGAGCGAGCGGTTCGAGACGGCGCGGCTCACGACCGACAGGCCGCGAGCGAGGTTCTCCTGCATGACCGATAGCTTCACGTCGGATTCACTCCAAGATGCAACGGGTCGGCCCAGGTCGCGTGTCGAGATCGGGACCGAGCGACCGGGTGGACGATTCGTGGGTATCTCATCCGTATCTTAGTCCCGTCATCACCGTCATCATGGTGTGGACGCGGTGGACGACGCCTCGTGGGCGTGCGGCGGAGCCCGGTGGATGACCGGGCCGACGAGGTGGACGCCGATCGCCGAATCGGGGACCGCACCGTGGACGCGACGGTGGACAGGTCGTCGACCGACCGATCGGACCCGGATCCGCCGGTCGGATCGTCCACGTCGGGCATCGAGCTCGCGGCGGCGCGGCGGCGCGGATGTCCACAACCGGCCCCGGTTCTCCACCGATTCGGGCCGCTTGTCCACAGCGCGGGCCGCGCAAACCGGTTCACAACGCGAACGCCCGGGGGCCCATGTCAGCTTCTGGCGCGCAACTGCGCTGGCCGGACGCGATTGCATTCGTCGCGCGGGGGCGACGAGGGCAAGGCGCCGCCGAGGACCGCAGCGAGCGCACTCGGACGTGCGTGAGCGAGGACCGCAGGCGGCAACGCCGCCATCGTCGTTCCTGCGCGACAGCCCTAATCGGCGTAGATCAGCTCGCGGACCGCAGCGATCTCGCGGCGGAGCTCGTCGTTGACGGCCGATTCGCGAGTGATCTTGTCGCATGCATGCAGGACGGTCGAATGATCGCGGCCGCCGAGCTCGGCACCGATTCTCAGGAGCGACACGTCGGTCTCCTCGCGCATGAGGAACATCGCGACCTGGCGAGGCGTGACGATCGCCTTGTCCCGCTTCTGGCCCTTGAGCTGGTCCATCTGCACGCCGTAGTAGTCGGAGACCGCCTTGGCGATCCGCTCCGGCGTCACCTGGCGCTTCTTCGGGTTGTAGAGGACGTTCGAGAGAACGGCCTGGGCGAGCTCGATCGAGATCGGCATCGCGCCCATCGAGGCGTACGCGACGATCCGGTTCAGCGCGCCCTCGAGCTCGCGGATGTTGCTGACGACCTTGCGCGCGACGAACTCGACCACGTCGGACGTGATCGGCACCGCGCCTTCCTCCGCCTTGGCCCGGAGGATCGCGATCCGGGTCTCGAGATCCGGGGCCGTCAGGTCCGCGATCAGCCCCCATTCGAACCGCGAGCGGAGCCGCTCCTCGAGGGTCAGGATCGCCTTCGGCGGGCGGTCAGACGACAGCACGATCTGCTTGCCGTCCTCGTGGATCGCGTTGAACGTGTGGAAGAACTCCTCCTGGGTCCGCTCCTTGTCGGCGATGAACTGGATGTCGTCGATCAGGAGCAGGTCGATCCGCCGATAGCGGGCCCGGAACTCATCGATCTTGCCCTGCTGGATCGATGTGATGAACTCGTTGGTGAACTTCTCGCTCGTCGCGTAGACGATCCGCTTGCGCGGAAACTTGGCCGCGACCTGGCTGCCGATCGCGTGCATCAGGTGGGTCTTGCCGAGGCCGACCCCGCCGTACAGGAAGAGCGGGTTGTAGGCGTGGCCCGGACGCTCGGCGACCGACAGGCTCGCGGCGTGGGCGAGGCGGTTCGCCGAGCCGACGATGAAATTGGCGAACGTGTAGCGTGGGTTGAGGTTGGCGCTGCCGCCCTCGCCGCCGACCCGTCCCGGCTCGAGCCGGACCTGGGGCGATGGCGGTGTCGGTCCGGCCGGGACCTCCTCCGCCGGCGCCGATTCGACGGCCGTGATCGCGAACTCGACCTGGACGCTGTATCCGACGATCCGGGCCAGCGTCTGGCTGATCAGCGACCGGTAGCGGTTCTCCAGCCAGTCCTTGGCGAACCCGTTGGGGACCGCGATCCGGAACCGCTGCTCGTCGACGTCGATGAGCTGCGTGTCGCGCAGCCACGTCTCGAAGTTCGCTGGCGACAACGACACTTGCAGCTCGCCGAGCGCGGCGCGCCAGACTTGCTTGGCATCCATACGGTCGATGGTGTCCTGATCCGAAGGTGTTGAAGGGACGAGATCTCCCGGCCGTCGGTGGGGCCGGATCGCAGTCGCGGTGCACGAAGTCGACAGGGTCCGGAAGGGTCGTCGGCATGGCCGGACGACGCTCCAGGATCCATCCCGCACGGGGGAAAATGGGGCCGACCCGCGAGCGTCCCGGCGCCGAGGGCCCGGTGAGGATAGCACCGCCTCGACGGGGGTCGCAAGGCGATTCCGGCATACTCCCGGGGAGTATCGCATCGGAGGCGCCGACGAAGCCCGATCGGGGCATCGCCGCTGGCGTCCTCTCTCGTTTGACACCCCCGAAGAGCCCGTCATATCATCCGCCGGACGACGAACGCGCCGACGCGCTCCTGTGGCGCTGGGCGCGTTCGTGTGCCTTCTAGGGTCGGATGTCGACCCGGGGCCCAGCGGAGAGGATCGCGCCAGTCCCGATGAAGCAGACCTATCAGCCCAAGAAGCGGCA
>DATNBW010000238.1:0-3546 GCA_035607275.1 Verrucomicrobiia bacterium
GACGACGGACGGGATCTATCGCGAGACCAGGGACAAGGTCCGCCGGCGCGTGGCCGAAGGCTGCCTCACGGTCGAAATGGAGGCCGCCGCCTTCTTCGCCGTCGCCCGGTTCCGGGGTGTCTCCTTCGGGCAGATGCTCTACGCGGGCGATGACCTCTCCGGGGAGGCGTGGGATGGCCGCGGATGGCCGCATCACGAAACCGGCCGCGACCTGCTGCTGCGGCTCGCGTGCGAGGCCGTCCTGCGCATCGACCCGACCGAACAGCCTTCCTGACCCTGACCGATAGCGGCCGCGCGCAGCCCGTCCGGCCGACGTCGCTTCGATCCGCCGGCGCTCTCAGTGGGCCCTGGGCGGCTTCAGATGCACGGTGATCCGGGATTCCAGCTGCGCCTTCGGCAGGGCTCCCACGACCCGGTCGACGACGACCCCGTCGCGGAGGACGACCAGCGTCGGGATGTTCCTCGCGTCGAACCGGCGGGCGAGGCCCTGGTTCTCGTCGACGTTGACCTTGACCACCTTGAGGCGTCCCGCGTACTCGTGGGCGAGCTCGTCGAGGATCGGCGAGACGAGACGACACGGCCCGCACCACGGCGCCCAGAGGTCGATGACGATCGTCGGCTGGGCCCGCGCTTCGACCTCGAAGCTCTGCTCGTCGGCGTTCACGACCCACGCCAGCGGCTTGCCGCAGTTGCCGCAGTGCGGGGCGCCTCGTTCGCTGGGCCCGATCCGGTTCCGTCGTCCACAGTTGGCGCACACGAGCGTCGAGATGGGCTGAACAGGCGTCGTCATCCGTCGACCGAGCCCTCGCTCAGCGGATCTCGACCGTGATCGGGACGCTCCGCGCGATCGTGTCGGTGACCGGGCAATGGGCGACGGCCCATCCCACGACCTCGTCGATGGCCGGCCGGTTCGCCCCTTCGACCGTGGCCACGATCGCCACCGACAGCGCGCCCGACGGAATCGCCTCGTCGAGCCCGAGGATCCCGCGGTCGTCGGACTCGCTGTCGACCGTGACCTCGATCGCGCCGACATCGGTGCCCGTCGATGCCGCCCGGATCGCGATCAGGGAGGCCACACAGGCTGCGGCCGCGGCGCGGAGGTACCAGCCCGGCGACGGCGACGTGGCCGAGCCGCCGATTCCCTTCGGCATGTCGCTCGTGAGCGCCTCGCCGCCCGCTCCGGTCACCGACGTGACGAGCCCGGACGTGATCCGGGCCGTGGCCGCCGAATCCCGATAGCGGGCCTCATCCGGGTGCTCCGTGAGGTAGGCCCTGGCGTTCGCCACGGCGTCGCGGATCGACATCGATTCTCCTGATGGTGAAGACGACGCTCGTCAGGCCCCGGGCCGCCAGGTGAGGATCCCGATCGACCCGACCGGCGGCGTGGCGAGCGTCCAGCCGTCGTCGTCCCGCTCGCGGGCCATGTCCGCGAGCGCCGCCCGGAACCGCCGCTCCTTCTCGCCGTCCTCGGTGATCCACAGCTGGCGACGGACGAAGGTCGCGAGCCCGTCGAACGAGTCGAACGTCCGCGGCGCCCGCTCGACTTGCCGGATCTCGATGGCCCGGCCGCGGGCGCGGAGGAGCTCGGCCAGCTCGGGCAGGGCCGGCAGCGGCACGCGCTCCATGCCGTGGACGATCGGCCAGAACGGGTCGGCCACCGACGCCGGGCTCTGATCGGTCAGCATCGCGACGCACAGGCGGCCGGCGGCCCGGTCCATCCCGTCGATGAACGGGCCGATGTCCTCGATGTCGTAGCCGACGTGGGCGACCATCGCGACATCCGCGACGGGCGGCTCGCCGAGCTCGGGCAGGACGTCCGGCCAGGTGCCCGCCACGATCTCGATGTTGTCGAGGCCGTGCTCCGACTTGCCCGTCCGGAGCGCGTTCCGCATCGATGCCGACGGCTCGACGGCAACGACCGCCCGGACATGAAGGGCGAGCGGCAGGGCATACCGTCCGGCGCCCGCGCCGATATCGAGCCAGCGGTCGGACGGCTCGGCCAGGGTCAGCAGCTCGTCGAGGGCCTCCTCGTCCGTCCGGCGCGGGTCGGCCACGAAGAGCGAGGACACCGGCGCGTAGAAATCGCGGTCCTCGACCTCGCGGACACCGTCCACCTGGTCGCGGTTCGCCCGGACGCGTTCGGCCCAGGTCGCTTCGAGCTCGGCGGCGGTTGCGGTCGTCATCGCGTCACGATACGTCCGCGGGCGGCCGATCGCTGACGGCCAGCCGATCGAGATCGGCGCGCGTGTCGACGTCCGGGTTTGCGCCGTCGACATCCACGAACCGGACGAGCTCCGGGCGCGTCGCGAGGAGCGGCCCGAACCCGCGGTCGCCCGCCAGCGCGTCGGCCAGGCGCCAGGTCGAGCGGCGCGCGACGATCGGGTTCGGGGCGCCGTCGTCCGCGTAGCGCGGCACGACGAACGGCGTGGCCGGATGTGCGTCGAGCGCGTCGAGCAGCGCGCCGATGACCTCGGGCCGGACGAGCGGTTGATCGCCGGGCAGGATCGCGGCGGCACCCACGGCCGTGTCGAGCTCGAGGGCGCGCAGTCCGAGCCGGACGGAGCTCGAGAGCCCCTCGGCCGGGTCCGGGTTGACGACGCGCCGGACGGCTCCCAGGTCGAGGTCGTCGAGCTCGTCGGTGGGCGGCACGACGACCACGATCGGGTGGAGGCCGGCCGTGCGGGCGGCGTCCACGACGTGGGCGACGAGCGGGCGGTCCCGGAGGAGCGCCCGGACCTTGCCGCCACCGAACCGCGAGCCGGCGCCGGCCGCGAGGACGACGGCGGCCGTGGTCATCCGGCAGCGACCACCGTGGCGTCGGAGGCCGTCGAAGCCGGCCCGGGCGGAGCCGCGGCGCCCGCCGAGCGGGCCCGTTCGTGGAGCGGGATCCCGCTGCCGCCGTAGCGCTCGGCGACGACCTCGGCGATGATCGCGAGCGCCGTCTCGGCCGGGTTCCGGCCACCGAGGTCCAGGCCGACCGGGCCGCGCAGCCGGTCGAGCTCGGCCGGCGTGACGCCGGCCTCGAGCAGCCGCGCCCGTCGGTCGCCCTGGGTCTTCTTCGACCCGACCGCCCCGACGTAGCGGCAGCCCCGGCGGAGCGCCTCGACGATCGCCGGCTCGTCGAATTTCACATCGTGGGTCAGGACGGCCACGGCGTCGTCGGCGCCGAGCCCGATCTCGTCGGCAACCTCGTCCGGCCAGCCGACGACGAGGCGGTCGACCCGGTCGGGCGGGAAACGCTCGGGCGTGGCGAACGACGCCCGGCCGTCGACCACGACGACCGCGTAGCCCAGCTCCTTCGCGTACACGGCAAGCGACCGCGCGACCTCGACGGCGCCGACGATCACGAGCCGGGGCTTCACGGGGAACGCCTCGACGAACACCTGGCGCCCGCCGATCGTCACGGTCCGCGACGTCCCGCGGAGGAGAGCCTCGGCCGCGGCGGCCGCCAGGGCGGCGTCATCGGCGGCCGAGCCGAGCGAGCCCTCGAGGCTGCCGTCGGCCCGGACGACGATCGGCGCCTGGGGCGGCGCGCCGTCGCCGGGC
>DATNBW010000240.1:0-7218 GCA_035607275.1 Verrucomicrobiia bacterium
AACGGATCACGCTGGCCATGTTCCGGGCCAACGGACTCGACCTGAACGCCTGGCCCGACGAGGTGCTGGCGGAGCTCCGGCCGTGAACGCCGTGCCGACCGGCCTGGTCAGCCTGTTCGGCCACGACCCGGCGACGTACCGCCCGCATCCGCTCCACGCGGGCGAGCGGACGTACATCGAGACGGACTGCTTCACGGACATCGTCATCGAGCTGCTCCACGCCCGCGGGGACGAGCCGCTGGCGGCGTTCGGATCGTTCGTCCGGATGGACTTCGAGAACGACCAGTGGGTGTTCTTCAAGCCGCTCGCGGTCGACCTCGAGCTGCTGTACGGGATGGACATCCACGAGACGCAGCCGTATCGCCCGATCCCGGACCAGATCGCCGAGCTCATCGCGCTCGGGCGGACGATGACCATCGAGCTCGATGCCTGGTACCTGCCCGACACGGCCGCCACGACCTACGGACGGGCCCACGTCAAGACCGGCGTGATCGCCGAGGCGATCGACCTGGCCGGGCAGCGGTTCCGGTATTTCCACAACACGTCGCTGTACGAGCTGGCCGACCACGACTTCCGGGGCGCCTTCCGCCTGGGGCCGGGCTGGTCCGACGACGTGCTGCCGCCGTACACGGAGCTCATCCGGTTCGATGCCGGCCCCACGCTGCGCGGCGATGCGCTGCGCGCGGCGGCCCGGGGGATCCTCCGCGGCCACCTCGACCGGGTGGTCGCCGGCAACCCGTTCGAGCGGTTCGGCGCGCGGCTGGCGGCCGACCTGCCCGCCCTCCTCGCCGGTGACGACGCGCTGTACCACGCGTTCACGTTCGCCACGTTCCGGATGGCCGGGGCCGGCTTCGAGCTCCTCGCTTCCCACGTGGATTGGCTGCTCGGCGACGAGGGCGCCCCGGCGACTGCGGCGATGGCCCGGATCGTCGAGGGCTGCAAGCTGCTCGGCTTCAAGCTGGCCCGACGCCGGCCCTTCGATCCCACGGATGCCATGGGTGCGCTGGGCGACGCATGGACCGAGGCGATGAGCTCGCTGCGCGACGCCGTACGCTGACACCATGCCGGCCGGCCTGACCCCTGCGCGCACCCACGTCGATGGGTATGAACAGCGCCCTCTCGAGCAGGGCTGGCAGGCCGCCTGGGCCGAGCCCGATCGACGGCCCTCGCCGGAGGCGATCGACGACCTCGACTGGCTCCCGGCCCGTGTCCCCGGCACGGCGGCCGGCCTCCTGCGCGACGCGGGTCGCGAGGCCGGCCCGCTGGACAGCCAGGACTGGTGGTTCCGGACGACGTTCGAGGCCGCGCCCGCCGCGACCGACGAGGAGGTCGTGCTCCACCTCGACGGCATCGCGACCGTGGCCGAGGTCTGGCTGAACGGACAGCGGCTGCTCCAGGGCGACTCGATGTTCGCGCGCCACGCGCTCGATGTCGGGGCGCTCCTGCGGGGCGCGAACGAGCTCGCGATCCGCTGTCGCGCGCTCGCCCCGCTCCTAGGCACACAGCGCCGGCCGCGGGCGCGCTGGCGGACCCGGCTCGTGCCGGACAACAACCTGCGCTGGTTCCGAACGATGCTGCTCGGCCGGATCCCGGGGTTCTCGCCCGGTCCCGTCGCGGTCGGACCGTGGCGCCCGGTGCGGCTCGAGCGCCGGCGGCGGGTCGCCGTGCTCGGAGCGACGCTCCGCCCTCGCCTCGACGGTGACGACGGGATCCTGTCCGTGCGCCTCCGCCTCCGGAACCTCGGCGGGGCGCCGACCGGGCGGGCGACCCTGGAGCTGGACGGCCCGTCGGGTCGCCACCGCGCGGCGATCGGCATCGTCGAGGCCGCCGACGGGACCGCCGGCGAACTCATCGCGGAGGGCCGGCTGCGGGTGCCGGCCGTCCGCCGCTGGTGGCCCCACACGCACGGAGAGCCCGCCCTCCACGACGTCCGGATCCTGCTCGGCGAGGACGAGCGGCCGACGACGATCGACCTGGGGCGGGTCGGCTTCCGGACGCTGACTCCGGGCCCCACGCCGGATCACGACATCGACCGCGACGGCCTGTCCATCCACGTCAATGGCGTCCCGGTGTTCGCCCGGGGGGCCCTGTGGATGCCGCTCGACATCGTCGGCCTGACGCCCTCGAGGGCGGAGCTGCGGGCGGCCATCGAGACGGTCCGGGCGGCCGGCATGAACATGCTCCGCCTGTCCGGCTTCGGTCCCTACGAGCAGGACGCCTTCCACGAGCTGTGCGACGAGCTCGGGGTGATGGTCTGGCAGGACCTCATGTTCGCGAGCATGGATTACCCTTTCACCGATGACGACTTCCGGTGGGTGGCGGAGGCGGAGGCCCGGGACGTCGTGGAGCGGCTCGCCGGCCGGCCCAGCACCGCGGTCCTGTGCGGCAGCAGCGAGATCGAGCAGCAGGTGGCGATGCTCGGCCTGGACATGGCCCTGGCGCGCATCCCGTTCTTCGACCACTGGCTCCCCGGGACGGCGCGCGAGGCCGGTCTCGACGCCATCTACGTGCCCTCCTCCCCGTTCGGTGGCGAGCTGCCCATCCGGCCCGATCGGGGCGTGACAAACTACTACGGGGTGGGCGGCTATCGCGGACCGCTCTCGGACGCGCGCACGAGCGGGCTCCGCTTCGCGGGCGAGTCCCTCGCGTTCGCGAACGTGCCCGACGAAGAGACCCTGGCGACGATCTTCCCCGGATCCCCCGACGAGGCGTTCATCCACGATCCGCGCTGGAAGGCCGGAGTGGCCCGTGACCCGGGGGCCGGCTGGGACTTCGACGACGTGCGCGACCACTACCTCGCGCTCCTGTTCCGGGTCGATCCCGCCGCGCTGCGCCGGGACGACGCCGCCCGTTACCTCGAGCTGTCCCGGGCGGTGACCGGAGAGGTCATGGAGCAGGTCTACGGGGAGTGGCGTCGGGCCGGGTCGCCGTGCGGCGGCGGCCTGATCCTGTGGCTGCGCGACCTCGTCGCCGGCGCGGGCTGGGGCGTCGTGGACGACCGCGGCCGCCCGAAGACCGCCTATCACCACCTGCGCCGGATCCTCGCCCCGAGCGCGATCTGGCTGGTCGACGAGGGCATCGGGGGCGTCATCGCGCACATCGCGAACGATGGCCCGGCGGCCCTGCGGGCGCGCGTCCGGGTCGCCCTGTATTCGGACCTCGAGCGGCCGGTGGGCCGCGGCGAAGAGTGGCTCGAGGTGTCCGCCCACGGCGCCGCGCAGCGCGATGTCGAGGTGCTCATCGGACACTTCGTCGACGCGGCCTGGGCATACCGGTTCGGCCCGCCCGCCCAGGACGCGATCGTGGCGAGCCTGGAGCGCGACGCCGACGATGGCGTCGAGCTCATCTCGCAGGCGTTCCACTTCCCCGCCGGACGGCCCCGGGCGGTCGAGTCGCAGCAGCGCCTGGGGCTCGCCGCGAGCGCCTGCGCCGAGCCGGACGGGAGCGTCCGCCTGACGGTCGCCACCCGGCGCCTGGCGTACGGCGTCCGGATCCACGTGGCCGGCTTCGCGCCGTCCGACGACGCCTTCTCGGTCGAGCCGGGCGGGTCGCGCACGATCGCGCTGCGGCCCCTCATGGCGGGGCGGGCCTTCGCGGGCGGCGCGCTCACCGCGCTCAACCTCGATGGACGGGTCGCCATCGCGACCGCGGAGCGGCCGGCGTGACCGTCCCGCCCCCGGCTGCGCGCTCGATCTGGCTGCGGGCGTCGCCCGACGCCGTCTTCGGGACGTTCCACGACGCCGCCTCGGGCCCGGACTCCGCGACCGCGGTCCTCATCGTCGGGCCGTGGGGCTGGGACGAGATCACGTCGTACGCCAGCCGGCGGGCCTGGGCCGAACGCCTGGCGGCCGACGGATACCCGACGCTCCGCATCGACCTGCCGGGGATCGGCGACAGCGCCGGCACGTCGGGCGATCCGGCCCGGCTCGACGCCTGGACCGGTGCGATCGGCGCCGCCGCTGCCTGGCTCGCCGCCCGCCCGGGCGTGGACCGCGTCGCGCTGATCGGCCTGGGGCTGGGCGGTCTCGTAGCCGGCAAGGCCATCGCCGACGGTGCGCCGGTCGACGACCTCGTGCTCTGGGCGGCGCCCTCCCGGGGCCGGGCGTTCCTGCGCGAGCAGCGAGCGTTCGCCGCTCTCCAGAGCGATCGGTACAGCGTGAGCGGCGAGCCCGAGCCGACCGTCCTGCCCGACGGCTGGCTGGAGGTTGGCGGGTTCGTCCTGGCGGCGGAGACGATCGCGGCGATCGCGCCGCTCGAGCTCGACCAGCTCCCACTCGGCCGCCTCCAGCGCGCCCTGCTCCTCCAGCGCGAGGGCCTGGCTCGCGACGCCGCGCTCGAGGCGCACCTGGCTGAGGCGGGGGTCGACGTCACGGCGGCCCCGGGCCCGGGCTGGACGGACATGGTCTTCCATCCGGAGCAGTACACGCCGCCGGCCGAGGTCTTCGACCGGGTCGGCCGATGGCTGGCGGGCGCCCCCGTCGGGCGGCCGCGCCCCGTCGCGGTCGAGGCGCCGGAGGCGCTCGATCGACTCGAGCTCTGCCTGGACGGCCGGCCGATCCGGGAAACACCCGTCCATATCGCGCAGCCGTTCGGCCAGCTCTTCGGCCTGCTCGCCGAGCCCGTCGACGCCCCGGCCACGCCGCTCTGCGCCGTCTTCCTCAACGCCGGCGCGGTCCGGCGGGTGGGCCCGAACCGGCTGTGGACCGAGATCGCCCGGGACTGGACCCGGCGCGGTGTCCCCACGTTCCGGGTCGACCTCGAGGGGATCGGCGACTCGGACGGCGACCCGCGCCGCTATCGTGACGTCGCCAACTTCTACACCCCCGCCTACGGCGCCGAGGTCGGAGCGATCCTGGATGACCTGCAAGCGCGCGGCCTCGGTCCGCGCTTCGTCTTGATCGGCCTCTGCGCAGGGGCCTACTGGGCGGTGAACACGGCGGCGACGGACGGCCGGGTGATCGCCGCGCTCGTCGTCAACCCGGGGGCGATGGTGTGGGACGCCGGGCTGCTCCAGCGCCGGGAGGCGGCGAAGATCGGACGGCTACTCCAGCCCTCGGTCTGGCGGCGGGTCGCCCGGGGCGAGCTGGGTGTTTCGCGGATGGTCGCGGTCTCGCGGGCCGTGGCCGGGCGCGCCATCAAGGCCGTCCGGGCTCCGCGACGCCTGACGGCCGCGGCCCGGTCGGACGCGACGGGTCCCGCCACGGCGCGCCTCATGGATGCGCTGCGCGATCGGGGGACCCGGGTCGTCCTCGGGTTCTCTGGCGACGAGCCGGTCTACGACGAGCTCCGCTCGGAGGGCATCCTCGCCCGGATGGACGAGTGGCCCAACGCGGTCCTGGAGACGCTGCCCGGGCGCGACCACACCGTGCGCCCGATCGTCGCCCAGCGCGCCGTCCACGCGATGCTGGGACGCGAGCTCGAGCGCCTGTCGATCGATGGCTGACGTCGACGTGACCGACGCGATGGGTCGGACGGCCGTGCGCGGAGCCATGCGGGAGACCGCCAGCGGGGTCGACCCCGAAGGCTGGAGTGTCTTGCAGGCGCTCGAGATCAGCGGTCCCGCTCCTCGTCGCCGCTGCTTTGTCGGTCATGTACCGTTCGCGGCCGCGCCCAGCGAATCTTCAGCGCTTTAGAATAGTGGCAGGGCAGCCGGCGTCGCCGCCACACTCGCGAGTGCGGGGGAAGTCCTCGTATCCAACACAGTGAAGGATCTCGTCGCTGGATCAGGTCTCATGTTCGAGGATCGCGGCGGATATGCTCTCAAAGGCGTCCCAGGCGAGTGGCCCCTCTATGCTGCGCGAACCGGCTGATGCTCCAGAATGGTTCGGAAGCACAAGGAGAAGGAGCGCGGCGCCGAACGGCGATCGCTGGTGCGCGAGGGACCGGGAGCGCGGCGAACAGAGGGCGACTGTGGCGACGAACAGACGGTGGAACTTCCTCCGAGCCATGCCCTGGTCTGAGCAGGCTCGGTTGCGGTGGTGTGATGCAGATCTCCTGACGGGCACACTGACGATCCCTCAGTCGAAGAACGGTCGAACCCGTCACATCCCAATGAACGCCGTCGTGCGCTCACTCCTGATCGACATTGGAGCTCGTCGGCAGCGCCTCGGCGATCCCGCCGAGTTACTATTTGCCGCAGCCTATCGGACAACCGCGAGAGCCCTCGAGAAGGCCGTGATCGCGGCGCAAGCTGCAATAGCGTCAACAGGACAGGACCCCAGCCGGCTAGACGGCTTTACCTGGCATGGACTCCGCCATACCTGGGCTTCCCGGCTCGTTATGGCTGGTGTGGACCTCCGGACTCTGCAGCAATTGGGAAGCTGGAGGACACCGATGATGGTCGAGCGCTACAGCCACCTGAGTCCGGATCACCTGAGGGCGGCGATGGAAACATTGGTTGCAACGTCAGCCGTGCCCGCGCTGCGCAGCGGTGCCGCAGAACTTGAACGAGACCCACTCGCGGCGAGGCGCTTCAATCCAGAACGGTGTGGAAGTGTGCGACTCTATGAGCACGGAGGGCTAGCCTCAACTGGCAAGGCAGTGGACTTGAAATCCACCGGGCCGCGAGGCCCTTGGGGGTTCGAATCCCTCGCCCTCCGCCACTTCTCAAGTACTTACACCGCACGCAATTTCCTGAGCAGGTGGTCAACGGTGCTCTGCTTGGCCATTTCTCGGCCCTGTCCGCGTTTGCAAGGATCGAATGGAAAATGCCGGACGAGCACCGGGGGCGCGGGACAGCACCGTGTTACTGGATCACCTCGTCGGCGCGCTGTAACAGCGACTGCGGAATCGTCAGCCCGAGAGCCTTCGCGGTCTTGAGATTGATCACGAGCTCGAACTTGGTCGGCTGCTCCACAGGCAGGTCGGCGGGCTTTGCGCCCTTCAGGATCTTGTCCACGTACGCGGCGCTGCGCCGGAAGAAATCGAGAAAGCTCGGCCCGTAAGACATGAGCCCCCCGGCCTCCACACTCTCCCTGACGCCGTATGCTGCCGGCAGGCGGCTCCTGGCTGCGAGGTCTGCGAGCCGTGTTCGGTGGGAGTTGAGCATCGCATCTGACAGTACGAGGAGGGCTCCCGCGCGCTCTTTGGCCATCGCCGCGAATGCGCCGTCGAACTCGTTCGGACCTCGAGCCTCCAGGAGTTGAAGCTGCACTCCCAACGACCGGGCCGCGACGTTCACTTCTCTTATCGCGAGCTGGTGGTACGCATTGGCCGGGT
>DATNBW010000244.1:0-9969 GCA_035607275.1 Verrucomicrobiia bacterium
GTCGCCACGCAGGCGGTAGACCCGGACGTTGTGGTAGTCGATCAGCTAGCGGAGCTCGGTCGCGATCGCGAGGCCGATCTCGCGCTCGTCGCCGAGCCGCGACAGCCGCGCGCCCAGCTGCTGGATCGACTGGAGCTGGGCTGCCCACGTCGCCATCTTCGCGAAGTTCTGTGCGTTCTTGATGGCGATCGCGGCCTGGTCGGCGAGGGCGCCCATTGTGTCGAGCTCGTCGGCGGTCCACTCGTGGGCCGCGTCGTGGTAGACGTTCAGCAGGCCGAGCAGCTCGTCGCCGTCGAAGAGGGGCGCGGTGCACAGGGTGTCGAAGCCCTCCTGCACGACCGTGGCCCGGACATCGCTTGCCCGGGGATCGTCGCGGTAGTGGGTCGCGAACATCGGCTGGCGGGCCGCGGCCGCGACGGACGGAAGCGAGCGCGCCGGGAAGTCGGCCACGGACTGGAGGTAGCGCTGCGAGAGGCCGCGGCTGACCTCGGCGGCCGCCCGGCCGTCGGGACCGCGCAGGAACACCGCCGCCCGGTCGCCGTTGAACAGGACCATGGCGTGCTCGACGAGGCCGCTCAGGATCCGGTCGAGATCGAGCCGGCTGCCGATGTCCGATGCGACCCGCCGGAGGGCGTCCGCGCGGTGGAGGCGATGGCCGATCTCGTCGGCTCGGCGGGCGGACTCGACGATCGAGCCGAGCGCCGTGGCGATCTCGACGAGGAGCTCCGGGTCGAGCGCCGAACGATCGCCGTCGGGATCGGCCTGGATGACGAGGACGCCCCATGGCCGACCGTCGGCCGGGATCGCGATCGCGACCTCGGAGGTGCCGGCCGGTCCGTCGCCGAAGCCGCCGTAGCCGTCGCTCGTCACCGGACCCTGCTCGCCGGTCGCCGCCCGGTCGACGGCCGAGCCGAGCGCGCCGTACGAGCGCGGAAGGTCCGGGAGCCGGTTGGTCGGAACCGCGGCGCGCGGCACGAAGCGCTCGCCGCGCAGCTCGTAGATCGCGGTCGAGCGGAAGGAGCCCCGCTGGCGGACCACCAGGATCGCCTCGCGCAGGACCTCGTCGAGGGTCTCCGGATCCGCGGCGATCCGGCCGAGTGCCGAGACGGTAGCCAGATCCGCCCGTCGACGCAGCCGATCGCGGTCGGGCGAGGAGGGCGGCGAGCTCGACGCGGTCGACGACGTCGACCAGTCGCCGGCCCGTTCGTGGGGTCCGCCACCTCGACGCGGGTGGCCGCCCGGCTGGGACTGCGATCCGTAGCCGGCGTCCGGGGTGTTCTCGGCGGCCGCGAGGAATCGCTGCAGGTCGCCGAGCCGGTAGCGCCGGTCGCCGCGCGGGTTGATCCGGTAGTAGCGGAGGCGGCCGGCATCGCTCCAGGCGCGGACCGTGTTCGGGTGAACGCCGAGCAGGCGGGCAGCCTTCGTCACCGAGAGGGTGGCATCGATGGGGCGGGTAGGAAGCGCGCTCGGCACCGGTCGCTCGTGGGAGGAAATGTCAAGTCGACGGCCGCAGCCTACCAATCTCACAGTTCTTGCCAATAGGACGAACGTACGGGGCGTTCGCCGCGCAGGGGCAGCAGAAGGGAATTCGAGGTCCGGACCCAGTTTCGGGATGGCCCGTGTGGATGGCCGCCGTCACCGGCCACGGCGGTCGCCCTCTACCCTGTTCGGATGTCCACGCCGATCGTCAGCCCGCGACCGCCCGACGCCCGCGAGGCGGCCGACGCGTTCGGTCTCGGCCGGGTCCTCGGCGAGCCCGCGGTCGCCGCCCGTGGCGAGATGGGCCGGATCTGGCGGCTCGAGACGGCGAGCGGTCGCTGGGCGCTCAAGGAGGTGTTCCGGCCGGTGCCCGACGCCGCGGACCTCGCCCGCGCCGACGCCTCCTTCCAGATGGCCGCACTGGCGGCCGGCGTGCCGATGCCGCGCCCGGTCATCGCCCGCGATGGCCGCGTTCTCATCGAGGTCGGCTCGGCCGATCACCGACGGGCCATCCGGGTCTACAGCTGGGTGGACCTCCGCGGCCGAGATGCTGTTGTCCCGATC
Organism: Verrucomicrobiia bacterium; assembly: GCA_035607275.1. Lineage (GTDB taxonomy): Bacteria > Chloroflexota > Limnocylindria > Limnocylindrales > CSP1-4 > CF-46. The sequence continues at coordinate 2,044 of DATNBW010000244.1, forward strand.
GGGGAGGTGGCCGCGATCCTCGGCCGGCTGCACGGCATGGCGATCGCCGACGACCGCCCCATCGATCCGTGGTTCCGCGACCCCGTCCCGGCGAACGTCTGGCCGGGGCTGGTGGCGCGCGCGGTCGCGGCCGACGTCCCCTGGGCCGCGTCGCTCGAGCGGCTCGTGCCGGATCTTCTCGCCGCATGGGAGGTCGCGCGAGACCAGGCCGACGGCGGCCACGCGGGGGCGACGTCGGACCGCGCAACGATCACCTGCCATCTCGACTACAACCCGGAGAACGTGCTGCTCGACATGGCCGGCCGGCCCGTCGTCGTCGACTGGGAGAACAGCGGAGCCGAGCCCGCCGAGCTGGAGCTCGCCTCGGCTGTCGCCGAGTTCGTCGCGGACCCGGCGGATACGGCCTCGTTCCTGCGGGCGTACGAAGCGGCGGGCGGAACCGCCCGGATCCGCCACCGAGCGTCGTTCGCGATGGTCCTCACCGTCCAGGCCGCCCTCGTCCGGACCTATGCGCAGCGCGCGCTGGACCCGTCGTTCAGCGACGAGGACCGGGCGCGCTCGGCGTACTGGGTCGAGGACATCGCCGCCCACGTCTTCACGCTCGAGCGGATCGATCGGTGGCTGGAGGCTGCCGGCGTCTGAGGGTGCGGCGCCGGCGGATCAACGCCGGAGGGTCAACGCCGGCGGGTCAACGCCGGCGGCGGCCCCGAGATGCGTCACCGTCGCGGCGATCCGCGGCGCCCCGGCGGGCACCCGGCGGCGCGGTCAGGCGGACGTAGACCGTTGTCACGACGATCGCGACGACCGCGATCAGGACGACGCCGCCGATCGCGAGACCCGGCGTCCCGACGAGGCCCGGACCCTGGCCGTTGCTCCGCGGATCGCCGCCCTGGGCGATGCTCGGCTCGGCGGTGGCGGCGAGGGCCGTCCCGACCCAGCCGGCAGCGCTCGGGAACACCGTCACGATCGCCGGCAGCAGGGCGGTGAACGCTGCCCACACGGCGGCGCCGAGGATCAGGATGGCGCCCGCGCCGAGGAGCCCGGCCGCCAGTCGTGTTCGCTGGGCATCGCCGCCGGCGAGGATCCGCATCGCCTCGGATGGTTCGAGAACGGTCAGAATCAGGGGACGACCCCGGCCGGCCGTCATCCGGGCGGTCGGAGCCGTGGGCGGGCCGGGCGCCGGGATCGTGGCGTCGCTGGGCGCGTCGGCCTCGCCGGGACGATCATCGCCTCGATCGATCGCCACCGGATAGCCGATGACGATCGCGTGCTCGATCGACGACAGCTGGTCGATCCGGGCCCGCACGACCGTGTCCGGGCCGACGCCGTCGGGCGCCCGATCGGGCAGGTCGGCCGCTCGCCCGACCGATTCGCGGGGGACGACGATCAGCCCGGCATCGAGGGCGTCGACGTCGACGGCGATCGAATCCAGACCCTCGTTGACGGTGAACGGGACGGCTCGGCGGTGATCCTCGAACGGCCGCCAGCGGCGTCCGGTCTGCGCCTCGAGTCGGACGCGCCGGAACACGAGCGGGCGATGGTGCTCGTCCTCGAACTCGTCCTCGGCGTCGATCCGTCCGGCGATCCGGACGTACGCCTTGCGGCCCTCGGCCGCGATGGCGTTGGCGTCGGCGATCGTGACGGTCGGCGCGATCGCCAGCAGCCGCCCGATCCGGTACGCGGCGCCGAACGTGCGCAGGATCAGACCGCCGGCCACGAGGGCGACGAGACCCGCGGCGCCGACGAGCAGGGGAGTCACGGGCCGGATGATACCGGGAGGGAGCGGGGGCGCCGCCGCCCGGCGCCCGTCCGTGGCCCCGCGCCCCGGCCGCGGTGCGGCGCCTACGCGGGGGCGCCGCCCGTCGCCCCGTCGCCCCTTCGACCCCGCGGCCGCTGCGAATAGCCGAATACTGCGAATCTCGAATCATTCGGCTATTCGCACTGGCTACGCGACGCCCGCGCGCCGGGCGGCGATCTCGGCGACGGAGCGGTTCGCGTCGCCACGCGACGCCCGCGCGCCGGGCATGGAAAGACCCGAAGGAACCTACTCGCGGCGTGGACGTTGATGCGATCGCTGCCGTTAGCCTGCGTTCAGCCCCTCCGGGCTGCATTCAACGCTACCGGTCGGCGGGCGAACCGGTCAATGGTGTTGTCCACGAACTTCCGGTCGGAGCGCGACGGTTGTCCACGCCCCGTCCCCAGCTTCGGGCGAGAGCGAGTTGCCGCCCGGGGCCCTTAACTTCCGCCTGGGGCCTCCGTCGAGCGGCCCGTCGCCGGATCGACCGCCGAAACCTGCCCCGAGTAGCTCGTCAGCACGAGCCGGCCACCGATCATCGCCGCCTCGGACACCACGTCGCTGTGGGCGATCCGCCAGCCGACGGTCCCGTCGGGCTCGATGGCGAAGGTCTCGATCTCGGACTGGACGATCAGGTGGTCGAGACGCGGCGAGCCGAAGACGGCGAGCAGCGGCGATGCCGACCGGTGCGACCAGCGAAGGGCGCCCGTCCGGGTCTCGAAGCCGTACGTGTGGAACCCGTACTTGACGACGAACAGCCCGGCGTCGTCCCAGACGAGGCCGGCCGGCTCGTCGTGGATGGTCGACGCGAGGCGAACCGTCCAGGTCGCCGTCGGGCCATCGATCCGGAGCTCGGCCCGGCAGAGCAGCTCGAAGTCGGGCGACACGAGCGGTCCGAGATCCTCGAGGCTGCCGCCGGCTTCCGACAGGGCGAAGACGGCGGAACCCTGGCCGCTGCCGGCCCACCGCCACCGGGCCCGAAGGCCGCCCGGATAGCCGATCGTCGCGTCGCGCGGCGGGGCCGCTGCGCCGCCGCTTCCGCTCATCGGCGAGGTCCCGTCACGCTGGACCGCCCGCCGTCACGCCCCCACGTTCGACGGGTTCGCACCCCCGCCGACCAGCCCGATCCCGCCCGATGGGTCGCGATCGCGCTGCGCCTCGGCCTCGCGATCGGCGGCCCGGCGATCCTCGGTGATCGGGGCGACGGTGGCGTTGGCGAGGATCCGGAGCGTGCCCGGCGGCACCGGGAAGACCGCCGTCGCCGTTCCCGCGGCGGCCCACACGATCTGGAACCGCCCGAGATCGGGGTCCATCACCGTCCGGACGGCCCGGACGTGACCGAATGGCGGAATGCCGCCGATGCTGAAGCCGGTCAACTCCTGGGCCTCGCGTGCGGTCGCTCGACGCACATCGCGGGCACTCGTGACCGCAGCCAGGCGGGCGAGGTCGACGCGGTTCGGTCCGGACACGAGGCAGAGGATCGGCTCGAGCGTCCCGTCCTCGGCCGACGCGACGAACACGAGCGACTTCACGATCTGGCCGAGCTCGGCATCGACGGTCGCTGCGGCCTCGGCGGCCGTGTGGGTGGACTCGTCGAATACCCGGATATCGAGGTCCACGCCCTTGCGCGCTGCGGCGTCGCGGACCCGCTGGATCCCTGCGTGGTCGGTGGGCTCGGACACGGGTCGGAGTCTACGGCATCGGGCTCGGCGCCGGGGACGGCCCGGGGCGGCGAGCCGACCCGGCAGGGCGGCGCTCCGCCCCTCGCGCTAGCATCGAGCCGATGGAGGCGATCCTCTTCGACTGGGACGGCACGCTCGTCGATTCGCTCGGCGCATTCCATCGCGCGAACGCGATCGTCATGGAGTCGTTCGGCCTGGCGTTCGACATCCAGACCTACCGCCGGCACTACACGCCGGACTGGCGCGAGATGTATCTCCGGCTCGGCATCCCGAGCGACCGCCTCGACGAGGCCAACGACCGGTGGGAGACCGCGTTCGCCGATGGCGGCGACTCCGTCATCGCCTTCCCGGGCGCCGCCGCGGCGCTCCACGGCCTGCGCGCTGCCGGGGCGGTCCTCGGGATCGTGACCGCCGGCCACCGCGAGGTCGTCGAGCCGCAGCTCGAGCGAACCGGGTTGGGAGCTCTGCTCGAGGTCCGCGTCTTCGGCGATGACCTCCCGGTCCACAAGCCCGATCCCGAGCCGCTTCGCCTCGCGCTCCGCATGGCCGGCGATGGTCATCGTCCGGACACGTCGATCTACGTCGGTGACGCCCCGACCGACATGCTGATGGCCGTCGCCGTCGGGGCCCGGGCGGTCGGCATCGAGTCGGCGGTCGGCGACCCGGACGACCTTCGCGCGGCCGGGGCGGTCGAGCTCGCACCCTCGGTCGCTGCGTGGGCCGAGCGTCACCTCGCCCGCGCCGCCAGCGCCGCCAGCGCCGCCCGCGCCACCCTCGCCAGCCGCACCAAGCGGGCCACCGGCGGCACCGGCCAGCCCGGCCGGCGATGACTCCGCCCCGAGCAGGCCACGCCCTCGTCCTCGCCGACGGCTCGGCGCCGGACGGCCCGACCCTCGACCGGGTCTGGCCGGGCTGGTCCGACGGGATCGATTGGGTGGTCGCCGCCGACGGGGGCGCCCGCCACGCGTCCGGGCTCGGTCGCCCCATCGACCTCTGGGTGGGCGACGGCGACTCTCTCGGCGAGGACGGGATCGCGGCCCTGGCCGCGGCCGGCGTTCCGATCCGGCGCTCGCCCGTCGACAAGGACGAGTCCGACACCGAGCTCGCCCTCCTGGCGGCACTCGTCGCCGGAGCCCGGCGAATCACGATTGCCGGTGCGCTGGGCGGTGCGCGCGCCGACCATGGCCTGGCGAACGTCTGGCTGCTCGATCATCCGCGCCTCGCCGGGTGCGACGTCCGCCTGCTCGACGCGAACGCGCGGATCCGCCTCGTCGGTCCGGGCCGGGCCGATATCGGTGGCCGCGTCGGCGATCTCGTGTCGCTCCTGCCGTTCGGCGGCGACGCCACCGGGGTCGCGACCGAGGGCCTCCGCTACCCGCTCCGCAACGAGACGCTGGGGAGCGGCCCGAGCCGCGGCCTGTCCAACGTCCGGCTGGCGAGCGACGCGGCGCTGACGGTGGGATCCGGTCGAATCCTCGTCGTCGAGACCCCTGCTACGCTCTCGGAATGAGCATCCCCGACGTGGGTGACCTCGCTCCCGAGATCGCCCTTCCCGACGAGACCGGCGCGGTCCACCGACTCGGCGATCAGCGCGGTCGCTGGACGATCGTCTACTTCTATCCGAAGGACGACACGCCCGGCTGCACCGTCGAGGCGTGCGAGTTCCGCGACGCCAACGAGACGATCCACGAGCGCGGCGCCGACGTCTGGGGGATCAGCCCGCAGGGCGCCACGAGCAAGCGGGCGTTTCGCGAGAAGTTCGGCCTGCCGTTCCTGCTCCTCGCCGACGAGGACCATGCCGTCGCGGAGGCCTACGGGTCGTGGGTCGAGAAGCAGAACTACGGCAAGACGTATTGGGGCGTGGCCCGGACAACGTTCCTGGTGGGCCCCGATGGCCGGATCGCGCGGACGTGGCCGAAGGTCAAGCCCGAGGGCCACGCCGCCGAGGTGATCGCGGCGCTCGATGCGGCCCAGGCCGCCGGCGCGGGCGCATCCCGCTGAGCCATCGCTGCCCCGGGCTTGCCGTGTCGGCATCGCCCGGTCCCGGACAGGCAATGAGGCTTCGCTCGTGGGGGGAGACGAGCGAAGCCTCGGCCGGAATGATAGACCTGCTGCACGTGGCGAAACAACAGGACCACAGGGTGGAACGACCCCGATGAACGACTCCCCCCATTCGTGGCGCCCCGATCGGTTCATGGTCATCGCCGGCCATCCCGACGACGCCGATTTCGGTCCTGCCGGGACGGCGGCCCGCTGGATCGACGAAGGGTCGACCGGCTGGCTCGTGTGCTGCACGAGCGGCGATGCCGGCGGGGAGGATCCGGACGCCGATCCACTCGAGCTCGCCGCCGTTCGCGAGCGCGAGCAGAACGCCGCCGCGGCGGTGATCGGCTATGGCGGCGTGACCTATCTGCACATGCCGGACGGCGCGCTGGTCAACGACCTTGCCCTGCGCGAGCAGCTGGTCCGTGAGATCCGGATCTTCCGCCCGGATGCGGTCCTGGCCACCGACCCGACCGTGATCTTCTACCGCGGCGGCGGCATCAACCACGTCGACCACCGCGAGGCCGGGATCGCCGCAGTCGACGCCGTCTACCCAGCGGCCCGCAACCCGATGGCCTTCCCGGCGCTCGCCCGGTCCGGCCTCGCCGCCCACAACGTGCGCCGTCTCTACCTGTTCTGGCCGACCGAGCCGAACGTCCACATCGACATCACGACCACGCTGGATCGGAAGATCGACGCGCTGCGCGCGCACGCGAGCCAGATCAAGCATCCGGACCAGCTGGCGGACCGGATCCGGTCGTGGGCGGCCGAGGAGGGCGAGCCGATCGGGGTCGCTGCGGGCGAGGGCCTCCGGCTGATCGTGATCGACGACGACGAGGACGAGGTCCCGACCACCGATCGGGCGCCGACGGACGAGTCGGAAGCGGCACCGACGGGGACCTCGGAGGCGGCGCCGGCCTGACCGATGCGCCGTCGCGCGCGATGGCGAAGACCGCAGGTTCCCGGGTCAGGTTGCCTCGAGCAGGATCGGACGGACCGAGCCCCACTGGTTCCAGAGCTCGGCGAGGCCGTCGGCGCGCCGGCCGAGCAGCGTGACGAGCTCTCCGAGGGTCAGACCGCCGGCCGCGCCGGCGATGTACTCGTCGGCCGCGACGCGAACGTCACGCAGCAGGTCGCGCGTCTCGGCCTCGTTCGGCCAGCGCCGGATCCGCATCGGGTCCAGCCCGGCGTAGCCCACCGCGAGCGAGAGGTCGCGCTGGCTGGGCATCCGCTCGTCGACCCAGTCGCCGAACCCGTCGAAGCGGAAGCCCAGCGACGACAAGCCGGCGGCGATGTCGCGGTTCTGGGCCTGGTTGAACGCGCTCCAGAACGGGTGGTCGATCGGGAAGTCGAACGCCGACGCCTCGATCGAGCGGGCGATCAGCGCCTCGACGAGGGCACCGAGCTGCGCCTGCCAGTGGCGCCGGGCCTCGGGATCGTCGCCGGCCAGGCGGGCGACCGCACGCTGCATCGCCTCGCGGTCGCCGCGGAGGATCCGCTGGATCAGCGCATCCTGGCCGGCCTGCGAGTTCATCGGCGTCGAGAAGGCGAACTCGTCCTCGGGCTCAGGCGTGGCGGCCGCGATCCGGCTCGGGCGGCCGGCCGCGCCGACGGCCGCCGGCTCGAGCGCTTCGTCGTCGGCCGTGGCGTCGCCCTCGGCCGTCGCCGCTCGCGCCGCGGCCGTCTCGAGGGCCAGCGCCTCGTCGCAGGCGGCCACGGCCTCGCGGGCAGCGACGCACGCCTCGTCCGCGCGCTCGGCCGAGATCCGGGCTGCGTCGGCCTCGACGGCCAGGCGTTCGACCGTGGGTCCGAGGGCGGCGGCAGCCGCGCGATCCTTCTCGATCCGGAGCGTCGCCTCGCGCGTCTCGTGGTTGATCCGGTTGATCTCGGCAAGCCACGCCCGTGCCCCGTTCTCCACGTCGTCGTGGCTGCCGGCCTTCGTCCGCGCGTCGCGGAACCGCTGCTGGGCCTGTTCCTTCGCGAGGCGGACCGAGCGCGGGTCGGCGGCCGCCGCCGCAGCCTCCGCTCGAGCGGCGATCTCGTCGTACGAGCGCTGGGTCCGGCGGAGGGTCTCCGCCGCGGCCGCTGCCCCTTCGCGGGCCCGGACGGCGAGGGCGCATCGCTCGTCGGCGACGCGGCGCTGCTCGGCGCACGGGCCATCGGCGGCCGGCGGGCTGGACGGTTCCGTTGTCCCCGACGGGCCTGGAAGTGGGGCGGGGGTCGAGCCGGTCTCTCCAACCGCCTCCGACGCCGCGCGGGGCGAGCCCGCCGCGCCGACCGCGACCGCGACCGATGCCGTCATCGCCGGAGCCGGAGCCGGAGCTGGAGCTGGAGCTGGAGCTGGAGCTGGAGCTGCAACGGCCGCGGCGACGGGCGCGGCGACCAACGGGGCCATTGTGGCTACTG
>DATNBW010000263.1:0-9776 GCA_035607275.1 Verrucomicrobiia bacterium
GGCCGCGACGATCTCGGGCAACGGGTCGAAGGCACCGGTGTTCACGTTGCCGGACTGGGCGCACACGAGGACCGGCCGATCGCGCAGCCCGGCGAGCACCTCGCGGAGGCGATCGGGGCGCATCCGGCCCTGCTCGTCGGCCTCGACGCGGTGGACCCGGTTCCGGCCGAGCCCGAGCATCTGGAGCGAGACGTGGATCGTGACGTGCGCCTCGGCGCCGACGACGACCGCGATGTCCGGCGCGCCGATCAGGCCGTCCTCCTCGACGTTCCAGCCGGTCCGCTCGAGGACCCGGTGGCGGCCGGCGGCGAGGGCGGTGAACGACGCCATCGTCGCCCCGGTCGAGAACCCGACCGACGACCCGGCCGGGAGACCGAAGATATCGATGAGCCAGCCGGCCGCGACCTCCTCGGCGACCGACGCCGCCGGCCCGATCGCATAGAGCCCGGCGTTGTTGTCCCAGGCGCTGGTCAGCCAGTCGGCCGCGAGCGCGCTCGGCAGCGACCCTCCGATCACGAACCCGAAGTAGCGCGGCCCGGCGCTCGCGATCAGCCCCGGATCCGCGATCGTTGCCAGGTGGTCGACGACCTCGCCCGCGGCCTCGCCTCGCCCGGGCAGAGGGCCGCCCATCGATGTCACCAACTCATCGTGGCTGGCGCTCGCCCCGACGCGCCGCGTCGGGAGGCCGTCGAGGAAGTCCGCGGCGAGCTCGGCGGTCTGGCGGAGGAGGGCGCGTCGGTCGGACATCGGGAACCTCGGGGCTGGATGCGGGGCGCTCATCGTACGCAGGGGACGCCATGGACGGATGTCGAGTCGAGCTGCAGAACGTGCCCCGCCCGGCGCCGGTCCCTCCGCTACCCTCTGCATCAAACGTATGCAGCCTGCATGGAGGGGTTCGTGGCCGAGCGCTACGACGCGGTGATCATCGGCGGCGGCCACAACGGGCTCGTCAGTGCCGCCTACCTGGCCCGGGCCGGGATGAAGACCCTGGTCCTCGAACAGCGCCACGTGCTCGGTGGCGCCGCGGTGACCGAGGAGCTGTTCCCGGGCTACCGGTTCAGCGTCTTCTCGTACGTCGTGTCGCTCCTCCGGCCGGAGATCATCCGCGAGCTCCAGCTGCCCCGCCACGGCCTTGACATCCTGCCCCTCGACGGGACGTTCACCCCGCTCCGGCCGGGCGAAGGCCCGAAGCGCACGAAGGCCGCCGACGTCGCCGGCACCGGCGACTATCTGTGGCGAGTCAACGATCACGGCCGGACGATCCGCGAGCTCCGGCGGTGGTCGGCGAACGACGCGGAGGCGTACGAGGAATACGGCCAGCTCATGGTCGAGATGGCCCGGTTCATCAAGCCGATCCTCGGGATCACGCCGCCGGACCTGACCTCCCTCGACCCACGACCGCTCCTCCCGCTCGGTGGCCTGCTCCGGAGCTTCCAGCAGCTGCCCGAGCGCCAGCAGGCGGTCTTCGTCCAGCTGATGACGATGTCCGCGGCCGACTTCCTCGACCAGTGGTTCGAGACCGACCCGCTCAAGGCGACGATGAGCGCGTCGGGGATCATCGGGACGTACCTCGGCGTCCGGTCGCCGGGAACCGCGTACGTCCTGCTCCACCACTACATGGGCGAGATCGACGGCGCGTTCCGGGCGTGGGGCATCCCGAAGGGCGGGACCGGCGGGATCTCGAACGCCATCGGCAGCGCGGCACGCGCCCTCGGCGCGCAGATCCGGATGGAGGCGCCGGTCGAGAAGGTCCTCGTCAGGGACGGCCGGGCGGTCGGTGTCGCCCTCGCCGGCTCGGGTGAAGAGATCCACGCCGACGTCGTCCTGTCCTCGGTCGATGCGCGGCGGACGTTCCTCGGCCTCCTCGAGCCGGGCACGCTCGACGGCGAGTTCGAGGAGGAGATCCGGCGCTTCAAGTTCCGCGGGTCATCCGGCAAGGTCAACATGGCGGTCGACCGCCTCCCCGAGTTCCCGAGCCTGCCCGGTATCGGCGAGCACCTTCGTGGCGCGATCTCGTTCAGCCCGTCGATCGACGAGATGGAGCTCGCCTACGACGACGCGAAGTACGGCCAGTTCTCCCGGAAGCCGTACATCGACATGATCATCCCGACCCTCGTCGACCCGACGATGGCCCCGCCCGGCAAGCACGTCATCAGCTGCTTCGTCCAGTACGCGCCGTATCACCTGGCGCCGGAGCTCGGGACCTGGGACGACCAGCGCGAGGCGTTCGGCGACGCGGTCGTCAGCCGGATCAGCGAGTTCGCGCCGGGGTTCGCGGACTCGATCCTGTTCCGGAACGTCCAGACGCCGCTCGACATCGAGCGGACGACCGGGCTCACCGAGGGCAACATCTTCCAGGGCGAGCTGACCCTCGAGCAGCTGTTCTTCAACCGGCCGGCACCCGGCTACGCGCGGTTCAAGACCCCGGTCCGCGACCTCTGGCTGTGCGGCAGCTCGACCCATCCGGGCGGCGGGATCATGGGCGCGAACGGCCGGATCGCGGCGCTCGAGGTCCTCCGCTCGCGTGGCCGGCGGGCGGCCTGATGACCGTCGAGACGGAGACCGCCCCGGACCGGACGGTCGTCGCGGCTGCCGGTCGCGGTTACGAGGCGATCGTCATCGGCGCGGGCCACAACGCCCTCGTCACGGCCGCGTACCTCGCCAGGTCCGGGAAGCGGACGCTCGTGCTCGAGCGGCGCGGGCACGTCGGCGGGGCAGCCGAGACGAGCGAGCTCGGCGGGGTCCGGGTGCCGCGTCTCGCCGACACGGTCGGGCGGATCCGGCCGTCGATCGTCAAGGATCTCGACCTCCGCTCGCACGGGTTGCGTCTCGTGGCGCCCGATGTTCGCGTCTTCGCCCCGCAGCCGGACGGCCGGGCCGTCACCCTCTGGACCGACCAGGCGCGAACCGTGGCGGGCCTCCGCGCATGGTCCGGGCACGACGCCGATGCCTGGCCTGACTTCGACCGGCTCGTTCGCTCCCTCGGCCGGTTCCTCGCCGAGCTCGCCGCGGAGACGCCCCCGGACATCAAGGCGCCGCGGATCGGCGACGCCCTGACCGGGCTGAAGCTCGGACGGACGTTCCGCGGCCTCGGCAGGCACGACGCGCACACGATCCTGCGGGTCCTCCCGATGGCCGTCGCCGATTTCGTCGCCGAGGCGTTCGAGACCGACGCCGTGCGAGCCGCGGTCGCCTGGCGCGGTGTGCGCCACTCGTTCCTCGGCCCGTGGTCGGCCGGCTCGACGGCGATCCTCCTCGGCGACGGCGCGGGCAACGACGGCGGAGCGGCCGGCCAGACCGTGTTCGCGATCGGCGGCCCGGGCGCCCTGTCCGAGGCGCTCGCGTCGGCGGCCCGAGCGGCCGGCGCCGAGATCCGCTGCGGCGCGGAGGTCGTCGCCGTCGTCTCGCGCGACAACCGGGTCACCGGGGTCGCTCTGGCCGCAGGTGAGGAGATCCACGCCCCGATCGTCGTGTCCGGACTCGATCCGAAGCGGACCCTCGTCGAGCTCTCCGACCCGGTGACGATCGGCCCGTCGATGCGCTGGCGAGCCGGCAACTACCGGACGCCGGGCGTCGTCGCCAAGGTCAATCTCGTGGTCGATCGGCTGCCGCAGTTCAACGCCGCGGCCGGTGACGACGAGCAGCTCCTCCGGGGGCGGATCCTCGTGGCGCCCGGGATCGACGCGATCGAGCGGGCCTTCGATGCGGCCAAATACGGTCGGGTGTCCGAGACACCGGTCCTGGAGGCGACCATCCCGTCGCTCGTCGATCCGTCGCTGGTCGACGGAGCGCCGGACGGGACCCATGTCGTCAGCGTCTCGGCGCAGTACGCGCCGTACCGGCTGCGTGCTGGGAGCTGGGACGACCCCGGCCGGGCCGACGAGCTCGGCGACCGCGTCGTGGGCGTCCTCGACGAGCTGGCGCCCGGCCTCGCCTCGAGCGTCCGAGCCCGCGAGGTGATCACGCCGCTGGACCTCGAGCGCGACTACGGCCTGACCGGCGGCCACCCGCTCCACGGGGAGCAGGCCCTCGACCAGTTCTTCCTGTGGCGCCCGTTCCTCGGCAGCGGCCGCTACCGGCTGCCGATCGACGGGCTGTACCTGTGCGGCTCGGGCGCCCATCCGGGCGGCGGCATCACCGGCCAGCCGGGCCAGAACGCAGCCCGCGAGATCCTCGCCGACATGAAGCGCCGTCGCTGACCGGTCGGTCCCGTTCGCCCCGTCCCGTTGCCTCTGGCGATGCCATACGCGCCGGGTGGGTGGGCATTTCCAGGAAACAACCGCGGGGCGGGTACGGCCGCCGTGACCAGGGCTCTTCGGGCGCCGCTGGAAGCTGGCGCGGGTCAGGCGCCGGCGCGGAGCTCCGCCCTGACCCCTTGGTGCGGCTGGATCGCCGACGCGACGCGCCTGATCGCGGCCGACAGTCTGCGATCGACCGGCATGGTCCCAGTCAGGCTGGCCGGTGCCGTCCGGCCGTGCCACGGCAGGAACCTGGTCGGGCGGATCCGGATCACCTGCGAGTACGTCCGGAGGAACTCCTCCTCGCTCAACCCGATCGCCGCCAGCTGATCCCGGTACTTCGCGAGATGGGCCGCCGGCAGGACGGCGGCCGCGGGCGCGTCCAGCAGCTCGGCCATGCCCTCGATCATCCCGACGTCGAAATCGTCGTCGGGCTCACCGAGGGCCAGCATGACCGACGGATTGGTTCGCAGGTTCCGGACCTTCTTCGCGTGCGGCTTGCTCGCGATCAGGAGCGACGCCCCATCCCAGCTGAACCAGATCGGGACGAGGTGCGGTCCGCCGTCCGCCCGGACGCTGCTGAGCCAGACGACCGATTCGGAGCGAAGCATCCGATCGATCCGGGCGGCGGCGGCGTCGGTGGCGGGTCGCGGTTCCATGGCCCGATCCTGCGGCGCAGACCGGTGTGCCGCGCCCGGCGGGTGCCCTCACGACCCATGGACATCCGACGATGCGATCGGTCACCGATACGGCATCGATCGGGTGACGGATTGCCGGTCAGCGACCGCCGAGGATCCCACCCAGACCGCCGCCCCCGAGCAGCCCGCCGAGCAGCCCGCCGAGGTCCGGCTGGTTGGCCGGCTCGCCCGCCTTCGGGGCATGTCCATTCGGCGTCAGGTGATCGATGATCATCGGCAGGAACGCCGCGAGCATCGGCAGCAGCGCCTGGATCGACAGGCCCGTCGATGCCGACAGTTGGTTCACGGTGTCGGGGCCGAGGGCCGCGCCGAGCTGAGCCGGCTCGACCGGCTCGTTCGCGCCGGTCGAGACCCATGAATCGACGTGGTTGCCGAGCCCGCCGGCGCGGAGCCTGGCGAGGAGGCCATCGACGCCGCCCTGCGACGCGAAGACCTCCTGGACGCCGCCGACCAGCTTGGCCGGGTCGGCGGCCGCTTCGGCTCCGCCGAGGCCGGAGAGCAGATTCGAGAAGTCCATGTCGGTTCCCCAGTGCGTTCGGGCTCGTGACGAGCCCATGGTCGCTCAGCGGCGCTCGATCGTCTCCTCGTCGCCGAGGCGCTCCTCGATCGCCGTCGCCGCAGGCTCGCCGGGCCCGGGCGGCGGAGCGGCCGCAACACGGCCGTCCTCCCCGACCTCGGCCGGCGCTGGCCAGGCCCACGTGTTGAGCCGGCGGAGCAGCCGTCGCCCGGTCAGGTCGAGGTGGATCGGGGTGATCGCGACCCGGCGGTTGATGACTGCGTGGAAGTCGGTCCCCTCGATCGCGAGGCCGGACGGGGGCGGGCCACCGATCCAGAAATAGGGGATGCCGCGCGGGTCCATCCGCTCGACGAGCTGGTCCTGGTACACGCGCCGGCCGAGCCGGGTGATCTCGAACCCCTCGCACTCCTCGATCGTCGCGGCCGGCACGTTGACGTTGACGAGCTCGCCCCGCGACAGGCCGTGCTCGAGGATGTTCCGGGCGACGATCGACGCCGCGACGGTCGCGAGGGCGAAGTCCGGGTGCTCGTAATACTCCTGGCTGATCGCGAACGCCGGGCAGCCATTGATCACCGCCTCCATCGCCGCCGACACGGTCCCCGAGTAGGTGATGTCGTCGCCGAGGTTGGCCCCGTAGTTGATCCCCGCCGCGACCAGGTCGAAGCCATGCCCGAAGTACCCGAGGAAGGCGATGCTCACGGCATCGGTCGGGCTGCCGTCGACCGAATAGGCGATCGACCCGTCGGCCAGGGTTCGCTCGCGGACGCGCAGCGGGCGCATCAGCGTCTTCTGGTGACCGACCGCGCTCTGGTTCGTGTCCGGCGCGACGACGGTCGTGTCGCCGATCGGTTCGAGCGCCTGCTTCAGCGCCAGCAGCCCGCGCGACTCGACGCCGTCGTCGTTCGTGATCAGGATCTTCGGCCGGGTCGACCAGTCGTGGAGCGGCTTCGCCATCGGATGGAGGGCGCGCGGTCCACCCCGGGCGGCGCCGCCGGCGACCGGTTCGCCGCGCTCCTTGTCGAGGTCGCGGCGCTCCGTTCGAGCCCGCTCGCGGGTCATGTCCGGCTTGTCGCCCGGTCCCTCGTCGGCGCGGTCGGGCGAGCCGCTCCGAGAGCGCGCGCGGCCGCCTGACGGGTCCTCGGGTTCGCTCATGCGGCTCCGGCCCCGGCTCCCGGCGCTCAGGCGCTGGTCTCGGGCGCGCCGGTCCCGCCGGCGCTCCCGGTGACGCCACTGACATCGGGATCGACGCCCGGGACCGGCTCGTGGGGCACCCGGATCGGGCGGCCCTCGCGCTCCTCGAGCCGGCGCGCGGCCCGGCTGGCGACGCCGGACGGCTCGCGGGTGATGATCAGGAAATGGAAGAAGAAGGCGGACAGGACGGCGGCGATCGGGATCCCGAAGATCGCGCCGGTGACGCCGGCGATCTTGCTGCCGATCAGGACCGAGCCGAGGACGACGATCGGGTGGATCCCGACAGCCTCCTGCATGAGCCGCGGCTGGAGGATGTTCATCACGGCCATCCAGCCGACGCCCATCAGGACCACTGACGGCAGCGTCGCGCCCGGCACGGCGAGGATGGCCACGATCACCGGCGGCGCCCAGGCGACGAACGGGCCGAAGAACGGGATCGCCATGAGGACGCCGGCCGCTGCGGTCGTGACCGCGAGGTACGGCAGGGCGAGGACCGCGCTCGTGACCGCGGCCACGGCCGCGTAGACGACGCCGAGGATCGCCTGGCCTCGGAGGAAGCCGCCGAACGAGCGGGCGATGCTCGTCTCGAGGAGGCGCGCCTCCTCCTTCATGCCCGGCGGCACGATCCGGAAGAAGAAGGACAGGATCTGGTCGCGGTCGACGACCATGTACAGCGACAGGATCAGGACGATCAGCAGGTTGCCGAGCGCGCCGAGGCTGGCGACCGCCAGCTGCTGGACCGGCCCGGCCAGCTGGGCGGCGTACGTCGCGAGGTTGTCGAGGAAGCTCTGGGCCTGGGCGACGAGGTCGACCCGGTCCAGCCCGATCGCGTCGAGCCGGCTCTGCCACGCGGCGAGGAGCGTCGGCAGATCGCCGCGGAGGGTCGGGACGCTGGCGATGAACGCCGTGATCGACTGGGCGAGGGCGCCGGCCACGAGGACCACGACGAGGACGATCGCCCCGACCATCGTCGCGTACACGAGGACCACGGCCCCGATCCGCGGCAGGATCGGGACGAGCCGGGTCAGGCCGCCCACGACCGGGCTCAGGATGAACGCGAGAAGCCAGGCGAGGAAGAAGACGAGGATGACGTCGCCGAGGGCGAAGAACACGGTCGCGACGATCTCGGTCGCGACCATCGCCAGGACGATCGCGCCGAGGACCAGCACCGCGGTCAGCCAGCGCCGTTGTCGGTCGGTCACGCGCACCATCCTCGGACGATCGTCATCCACCACCCTGCGGTCATGGTAGACGCCGCGCGTTCGGCGTCGCTGACCGACGCCGGTCGATGGAGCCGGCCGCCCACATCGACTACCGGAGGCCCATCTTCTCCCTGACCTCGGCCATCGTCGCCGCCGCGACCGGGGCGAGGCGGTCGGCGCCGGCCTCGAGGATCCGGTCGATCTCGGCCGGGTTGGCCATCAGCTCGAGATAGCGCTCGCGGGCCGGCGCGTAGTGACGAATGATCCGATCGGCGAGCAGCTTCTTCGTGTCGACACAGCCCGTCCGTGCCGTCCGCTCGCCGTCCTGGATCTCGGCCCAGTCCGGGCCGAAGAACCGGTGGAGCTGGCACACGTTGCAGACCTCTGGCCGGCCCGGATCGGTCCGCAGGATCCGTTGGGTGTCGGTGACCATCGACATCACCTGCTTCCGGATCGCGTCCGGCTCGCCGAGGATCTCGATCGTGTTGCCGAGCGACTTGCTCATCTTCCGGACGCCGTCGGTGCCGAGCACGACGGGCGCCTCGGTGAACACGGCCTGCGGCTCGGGGAACGTGTCGCCGTAGCGATGGTTGAAGGCGCGGACGATCTCGCGGGAGAGCTCGAGGTGGGCCGCCTGGTCCTTGCCGACGGGGACGGTCGTCGCCTTGTAGATGACGATGTCGGCCGCCTGGAGGATCGGGTAGGTCAGCAGCCCATGGTTCACGTCGTCGGGCTGGAGGGCCTTCTTCTCCTTGTACGTCGGCGTCCGCTCGACCCAGCTGACCGGGGTCACCGTGCACAGCAGCCACGCCAGCTCGGTGTGCTCCGGGCGGTGGCTCTGGACGAACAGCGTGCAGCGGTCCGGGTCCAGGCCGAGGGCCAGCAGCGAGGCGGCCATCTCGCGCGTCTGGCGGCGCAGGATGTCCGGGTCGTGCAGGCTCGTCAGCGCGTGGTAGTCGACGATGCAGTAGATCGCGTCGAACTGGTCCTGGAGGGCGACGTAGTTGCGGATCGCCCCGAGGTCGTTGCCGAGGTGGACGATCCCCGACGGCTGGATCCCGGAGAAGATCCGCGCGCGGGCTGAATGAGCCGTGAGGGGAGTGCGCGCGGGGTCGGCCCCGAGGTCGGTCGTCATGGGCGGCGAGTGTAGCGGAGACCGTTGACGGTCGATCCGAGGCGGCGTAGCGTGCAGCCACCACTCCGGAGAATGACCGGCCGGGAGGCGCCGCGGCGCATCGAGCCAGGACATTGGACGAGGGAGAGGAGGCGCCGACCGGCCAGTGAGCGTTTGAGCCCCAAGGTCAGCGTCTTCTCGCGGCAGCCGTCACCGGCCGCACATCCTCGTGTGAAGGAGCCCACCTTTGGCAACGATGTCCGCGACTGCGTCCCCGCGTCCCTACAGTCTGCCGTTCGTCATCACGGCCTCGGCGGCCGGCACGATCATCGAGTGGTACGACTTCTACCTGTACGGCGTCCTCGCCGCGTTCTTCGGGACCCAGTTCTTTCCTCCGGGTAACGACGCCGCCGGCCTCCTGTATTCGCTGGCGTTCTTCGGTGCCGGTTTCGCGGTCAGGCCCTTCGGAGCCGCGTTCTTCGGCCGCATCGGGGACCTCACGGGCCGGAAGTTCACGTTCCTCCTGACCATCACGATCATGGGCTTCTCGACCGCCGCCGTCGGCATCCTCCCGACGTATGCCCAGATCGGGATCTTCGCCCCGATCATCCTCGTTCTCCTTCGTCTCGCCCAGGGTCTCGCCTTGGGGGGCGAGTACGGCGGCGCGGCGATCTACGTCGCGGAGCACAGCCCGGACGAGACGCGCGGCAGGAACACGAGCTGGATCCAGACGACGGCGACGGTCGGTCTACTGCTGGCCCTCGTCGTGATCTTCCTGTTCCGGACCAACATGTCGGCGGAAGACTTCGCCGCGTA
>DATNBW010000276.1:0-8599 GCA_035607275.1 Verrucomicrobiia bacterium
CGGGTCGAGTGACTGCGGCCTCGTGGTGAACCCTTCGCCCTTGATCTGCACTTGGAGCCGACGACGGGACTCGAACCCGGAACCGGCGGTTTACAAAACCGCTGCTCTACCAATTGAGCTACGTCGGCGCGGCGCAGGGCCTTACCGCAGATGGACCCTTCGGCGCCGGGGAATGATACGGTCCGCGGCTCGACCCGGTCAAGCGCGCCACGAGGGGCGCACGGGATCACCGGCGACGCTCGCCGGGAGGTCGTCAGCCATCGGCCGGACCGCCCGGGAGGAGATCGTCGGCGGCCGGATCGGGCTCGGCAGCGACCGGGGCCGCCGCCGAGCGCGCGGCGTTCGTCCGTTTCCGCGCGGCGGGCGCGGGCCCAGGAGCTGCGGCGGGCGCGACGGCGTCGGTGACCGCGGCCTGCCCGGCGACGTCGGCAAGCGCGGCCGGTGCAGCGACCTCCGAGCTCGAGCTCGCCTTCCTTCGGGTTCGCGTCGGCGTCGGCCTCGGCGCCGCTGAATCGACCTCGGGCGTCCCGGACGCCGGGGTCGCCGATGCGTCCGCGGTCGCCGCGGCTGCCCGCGAGCGCTTCTGCGCGGCCGTCGTCGGCGCGGGCTTGCGAACCCGTTTCGGCGCAGCGGTCGGGGGCTCCGTGGCGTCGGCGACCGGCAACAACGCCGTCCCTTCGCCGTCGTCCGCCTCGACCGGCGTCCCGGACGAGCCAGACGCGGCCACCAGATCGTCGAAGGTGGCCGGTCGCGGCCGGTCCGCGTCGCCCGCTCCGCCCGGATCGCGCTGGGCGACGGCGGCGAACAGCAGGACCGAGCCCGCGACGGCGGCGTTGAGTGAACCGATCGCACCGCGCATCGGAATCCGGACGGAAACGTCGGCGCGCCGTCGAACGACGGGCGACAGGCCCTGGCCCTCGCTGCCGACGACGATCGCCAGCGGTCCGCGAAGGTCGGCCTGGGCGGCCGTCAGCGGCGCATCGGCTTCGGCCGCGGCCACGCGCAAGCCGCGGATGCGGAGATCGGACAGGGCGCCCGGAAGGTCGTCGACCGGGCACAGCAGGAGGTGCTCGACCGCGCCGGCCGAGGCCTTGATCGCGGCCGGGGACAGGGGCGCCTGGCGGTGGGTCGGGAAGAGGACGCCATGAACGCCGGCCGCTTCGGCGCTCCGCAGGAGCGTTCCGACGTTCTGGGGATCCTCGAGCGAATCGAGGACGAGGACGAACGGCGGCTCGCCGCGCTCGACCGCTCGTGCGAGGACGTCGTCCAGGCCGGCGTACGTCCGTGGCTCGACGACCAGGGCGATGCCCTGATGGCCGTCGAACCCGGCCACCGCGGTCAGCGTGCCGCCCTCGACCTCGACGACCGGGATCCGGAGCGATGTGGCATGGAGGACGAGGCGCTCGAGTGCCTGGCGTCGCTGCGGGACGACCAGCAGGCGACGGGCCGGCCGCCGGGCGACGAACGCCTCCTCGACCGGCCGGCGCCCCGCGACGAGCTCCTCGTCCTCGCTCAGCAGGTCCGAGGGAGCGACGCCCGGGCGGTAGGCGTCAGGTGGCCGCCCCGGGGAGTCGCGCCAGGGTCGGTCGGGCGCCGGCCGGTCGCTCGACCAGTCGCGGCGCTGCCCTGCCGGCCGGCCGGATCCGCGGTCACCACGATCGTACGGCGGCCGATCGCCGCTCGGGCGGTATGGCGGGCGGGCCGCCGGTCGACGCTCGCCGCGATCGGCATACCGCGGAGCGTCGTCAGGACCACGCTGATCCGGTCGGTCGTCGGCGCGGTGATCGCGCCGGCCGGCATCCTCCGGTCGAGAAGGCTCGAACCGCGGTGCGGATGGCCGGGTATCGGGTCGCGCCGGGCCGAACCCGCCGGACCGGCCCCGACCGCCGGCGCCGCCGCTGCCCGGTCGGCCACCGCCGCGCTGTCCGCCGGACCACGGCGGAGCCGGTCGATCCCAGGGTCGCTCGCGCGGCCCGTCCGGGCGATCGCGCGCGTCGCGCTGGTCACCCCGATGCGGGCGTGCCGCGTCCGCGGGGACGCCCCGGAACGGCGGCCGAGGACCCGCACGATCGCCGGATCCGCCCGACGATTCGCCGCGCTCGAACGACCGACCGGCGGGTGGACCGCTCCTGCGCGGCCCGAAGGACCGATCGCCGTCGCGATCACCGGGCGCTGATCGGCCACGGTCACCACCGCCACCGCCACTGCCACCGCTGAAGCCGAAGCCGCGTCGCTGGCCGCCCGGGCCCGAGCGGTCCGATCCACCGGAGCCGCCCGATCCGCTGCGACCGGCACCACCGCGGTACCCACTTCCGCCTGAGGACCCCGGACCTCCCGGGCCTCCCGGACCGCTCCGGAAGCCGCCGCTCGGGTAGCCGCCGCCGCTCGGACGGCCCGGGCCTCGGTCGCGGCCACGCGATCCACCGGGGCCGCCGCGGCCGCCCGGGCCCCCCGGACCTCCGCGCGCGCCGGAGGAGCCGCCGGGCCGGTTCGGTCCGCCCGAGCGCTTCGGGCGATCCTCGCCGCCCGGTCGATCAGCCACGAGCCGGCTCCATCAGGCGACGCCAGCGCTGCCCGTCGCGCGTGTCCTCGACGGCGATCCCGCGTGCCGCGAGCTCGTCGCGCAGCCGGTCGGACGCGGCCCAGTCGCGGTTCGCGCGGGCCGTCTCCCGATCTTCGAGCAGGCGGCGGCTCTCATCGTCGAGACCTTCGTCGGCCGTCGGCAGGACGCCGAGCACCTCGTCGAACGAGCGGATCGCGACCAGCGCCCGTTCGGCGTCGGCAGTGGACAGGACCCGGCCGTCGATCCGCCGGTTGAGGTCGCGGACCAGGTCGAAGACGACGGCGAGCGCAGCCGAGATGTTCAAGTCGTCGTCGAGGGCCCCGCCGAACGCGTCGTCGGCAGTCGCCAGCACCGCCGACAGCTCCGGATCGTCGGTGCGCTCCTCGCGGTAGGCGGCGAGCGCGGCGACCGCAGCTTCGAGCCGGTCGAGCGCGGCGGTGGCGGCCATCAGCGACTCGTCGCTGTAGTTCAGGGGCGCGCGATAGTGGACCGCGATCAGTGCGTAGCGCAGCGCGCGCGCCGAGACGCCGCTGTCGAGGACCTCGCCGACACGGGCGATGTTGCCGGTCGACTTGGCCATCTTCGTTCCGCTCGATTGGAGGTGGGCGCAGTGGAGCCAGGTTCGGACGAACGGCTTCCCGGTGGCCGCCTCGCTCTGCGCGATCTCGTCCTCGTGATGGGGGAAGATCAGGTCGACGCCGCCCGTGTGGATGTCGAACGACGGCCCGAGATGCTTCATCGACATCGCCGAGCACTCGATGTGCCAGCCCGGGCGACCCGGGCCGATCGCGGTGTCCCAGGATGGCTCGCCCGGCTTCGGGCCCTTCCAGAGGGCGAAGTCGCGGACGTCGTCCTTGGCGTACTCGTCGGACTCGACGCGTTCGCCGATCCGCATCTGATCGGGGTCGAGACGGGCGAGCCGGCCGTATGCCGGCCAGGACGCGATCCGGAAGAAGATCGACCCGTCGTCGGTCCGATAGGCGTGGCCCCGCTCGAGGAGCGTCTCGATCAGGGCGACGATGGCGTCGATGTGCTCGGTCGCGCGCGGCTGGACATCCGGCCGGGTCATCCGCACCCGGTCTGCGTCCGCGCGGAAGACGGCGAGCCAGCGGTCGGTCAGCTCCTGGATCGTCGTCCCCGCGGCGGCGGCGCCCTTGATGATCTTGTCGTCGATGTCGGTGATGTTCATCACCCAGGTGACGCGCAGGCCGCGCCGCCGCAGATGCCGAACGAGGACGTCGCCGAACAGGAAGCTCCGGAAGTTCCCGATGTGGGTCGGCCCGTACACGGTCGGGCCGCAGCTGTAGATCCGGACGAGACCCGGCTCCAGCGGCTCGAGCGGCCGGTCCTCGCCGGTGAGCGTGTCGTGGAGCTGGATCGTCATCGGTCGGTGGCGCCCGGGACGAGGACGACGACCGCGCTTGCCGAGATGCCCCGACCGGCGCCTTCCATCCCGGCGAGATTGCCGGTCGAGGCCTTGACGTTGACGGCCGACGGGTCGACCCCGAGGAGCTCGGCGATCCGTTCCCCCATGGCCGGAAGGCGGGTCGCCAGACGCGGGCGCGCGGCGACGATCGTGCAGTCGACCGTCGCGATCGCGAACCCGTGCGACCGGGCACCGTGGACAACCTCGCCGAGGAGGTGATGGCTGGCCACCCCCACCGGCGTCTCGGGGCCGGCCGGAAAGATGCGGCCGAGATCGCCGAGACCGGCAGCGCCGAGAATGGCGTCGGCGATCGCGTGGAGCAGGACATCGCCGTCCGAGTGGCCGCGGAGGCCGGGCGCGCCCTCGATGACGAGCCCGCCGAGGGCGAGGCCGGTCGCCGGCCCGAACGGATGGCTGTCGGATCCGAACCCGACCCGGACATTGGCTGCCCCCGCGGCCGGCTGGGCCGTGGGCAGCTCGCCGAGCAGCGTCGCGACGCGGGTGAGATCGCCGGGCAGGGTCACCTTGAGATTGCGCTCGTCGCCGGGAATTGCATGGACGGGCAGTTTACAGGCCTCGAGGAGGGCGGCCTCATCGGTGAAGGTCTCGGGCCCGTCCGCGGGAAAGCGCGCGTACGCGTCGCGGAGCAGCTCGGTCCGGATCCCCTGCGGCGTCTGGGCCGCCCCGAGCGTCGAGCGCTCCCCCGCACCGACAACCGTCCCGTCCGAGGCAAGGCGCTTGATCGTGTCGCCGACCGGCACGACCGGGATCGCCGCGCCGTGAATCCGCGCGGCGTTGGCCACGGCCGACACCAGGTCCCTCGGGACGAGCGGTCGAGCGGCGTCGTGGACGAGGATGACCTCCGCCTCCGTCGCCGCGCCGTCGGCGGCGTTCGTGAGCAGGTGGAGGAACCCCTGGTACACCGATGCCTGGCGCGTCGAACCGCCGGTGACGCGAAGGTCGACCTTCGACGGGAGCGCGTCCGAGCGACCGAGCTGTTCCATCCGCTCATCGCTCGTGACGAGAATGACCCGTCGCACCTCGGGCGCCGCCGCGATCGCCGACAGGGCGTGAGCCAGGACGGACCGCCCGCCGACGACGGCCGCCAGCTTGTCGATCCCGCCCATCCGGCTCGACGAGCCGGCGGCCACCACGATCGCGTCGGCGAAGGGCCCGGAGGTGGCCCGTTCTCGATCGCCGCGATTCCTCACGACGATGCCGCCGGGTCCGCCCTCAATCGAGCCGCGGCTGGGCGAAGATCATCCGGCCGGCCACGGTCTGGAGAACCCGGGTCACGGCCACGTCGAGGTCCTTGTCGATGTAGCGAACGCCGCCCTCCACCACGATCATCGTCCCATCGTCGAGGAACCCGACGCCCTGGCCGGCCTCCTTGCCTTCCTGGATCACCCGGACCCGGAGCTCTTCGCCCGGCAGGACCGCGGGTTTCACCGCGTTCGCCAGGGAGTTGACGTTCAGCACACGCACGCCCTGCAGCTCGGCGACGCGGTTCAGGTTGTAGTCGTTGGTCAGGATGGCCTTGCTCCGGGCGCGGGCCAGCGCGACGAGCTTGGCATCGACCTCGCCGATGTCGGGCAGGGGCTCGTCGACGATCTCGATCGGGGTCGGCGAATCCTTCTGCATCTGGGCCAGGATCTCGAGGCCGCGCCGGCCACGATTGCGGCGGAGCGTGTCCGAGCTGTCGGCGATGTGCTGGAGCTCCTCGAGCACGAACTTCGGGACGACGAGCGTCCCGTACACGAACCCGGACTCGACGATGTCCTTGATCCGGCCGTCGATGATCGCGCTCGTGTCGACGACGATCCGCGGATCGCCGGTCGTCGCGACCTGGTCCAGCTCGGTCCGCGGCCGGCGGACGAGGCCGATCGCCTCGGCGGCGACGAGCAGGTCGTCGCGCTTGGCCACGGTCAGGCCGAGCATCCCCAGGCCCAGGAACAGGGAGACGCCGATCGGCAGCCAGGTCCCGAGCGGAGCCGGGAAGAGGGCCAGCGGCAGCCCGAGCAGGAGGCCCATCAGGAGCCCGAGCAGGAGTCCGACCACGGCGGTCACGAACTCGGCGGTCGACAGCTGCTGGATCTGGCGGATCAGCCAGCCCGCCGGGACGACCGTCAGGTAGGGCAGGATCGCGAACCCGACGACGATCCAGGCAACGACCCACGCGGCCAGCAGCGAGCCACCCATCGGCGACTCCTCGAAGAGTCGCGCCGACGCGGCCAATGCAAGCCCGACGAGGCCACCGAGCGCGGCCCCGAGCAAGCGGATGTTGCGGATCACGTTTCCCTCGCGTCGTCCCTCGGGGGGCCGAAGCGCCACACTCCCCGGGGGGCGCTGAAGCCGCCGTAGCCTAGCATCGCGCAGAGCCCGCCGCCACGTGCCGCGACTCGCCGGCGGAGGCGGACAGCGCCGCCTCGATGGCCTCGCGCAGGCTGCCGACGGCGATCACCTCCATCCCCGGGATCTCCGGGGTGGCCGGTCCGCGACCGGGCCGCGGAACGATCGCCCGGCCGAACCCGAGGCGGGCGGCCTCGCGCAGGCGCCGTTCGAGCCCGACGACGGAGCGGAGCTCGCCGAGCAGCCCGACCTCCCCGATCGCAACGGTGCCGGTCGCGATCGGCCGGTCGCGGAGCGATGAGGCGAGGGCAAGGGCGAGGGGCAGGTCGAGCCCGGGCTCGTCGACCGCGAGGCCACCGGCGAGGTTGACGTAGATGTCGTGACTGGCCAGGCCGACCCCGGCTCGCCGGGCGAGCACGGCGACCAGGAGCGCGACGCGATTCGAATCGACCCCGCTCGCCGTCCGCCGCGGCGTGCCGCCCGGACCCGGCGCCACGAGACCCTGGACCTCGACGAGAAGCGGCCGCGAACCCTCGAGGGTCGGCGCGACGATGCTCCCGGGCGCCGGTCCGTCGTGCTCGGTGAGGAACGCGCGGGCCGGGTCGGCGACCTCGGCCATGCCCGCCTCGCCCATCTCGAACACCCCGACCTCCTCGGTCGATCCGAACCGGTTCTTCGAGGCACGAAGCAGGCGGACCGTGGCATAGCGCTCGCCCTCGAGGGTGAGAACCGCGTCGACGAGGTGCTCGAGGGTCTTCGGCCCGGCGATCGAGCCGTCCTTGGTCACGTGACCGACGAGCACGACGGCGATGCCCGCCGGCTTGGCCAGCTCCATCAGGCGAAGTGCCGCGCCGCGAACCTGTCCGACGCTGCCCGCCGGTCCGTCGAGGTCGTCGATGGTCGCGGTCTGGATCGAGTCGATGATGAGCAGCGCCGGCGCAGGGGCCCGGCCGGAGGCGACGTCCGCGATCTGGTCGATCGACGATTCGGCGAGGACGTGGATCGCCCCGCCCGCGCCTGCGAGCAGCCCGAGACGCTCGGCGCGCAGGCGAACCTGGGCCGCGGATTCCTCGCCGGTCGTGTACAGGACGCGGTCCGGTCCGACCAGGCCCGCGATCCCGGCCGCGGCCTGGAGGACGAGCGTCGACTTGCCGATGCCCGGTTCGCCGCCGAGGAGCACGACGGAGCCCGGCACCAGGCCGCCGCCCAGGACGCGATCGAGCTCGCCGATTCCGATCGGGATCCGTGGCCGCTCGGGTTCGCCGACGTCGACGAGACGGGTCATGACCGGCATCCCGAAACCGCCGCCGGCCACGAGGCGCGATGGCCGGGGCTCGCTCCGGACCTGGGTCTCGACGAGGCTGTTCCACGCCGAGCAGGCGCGGCACTGCCCCTCCCAGCGAAGGAACGACTCGCCGCACGACTGGCAGACGAAGCGGGTCTGCGCCCGGCCGGACGCCTTGCTCATCGCGAGCCGTCCCGGCGACCGATGGTCAGGCTTCGACCGGAGTCAGCGGCTCGGCAGCGTGAATGTCGAGGCCGGCTTCCGGATCGCGGTCGACCACGATCGTCGTGCCCGGCTCGTACTTGCCGAGCAGCAGGTGCTCGGCGAGGACGTCCTCGACCATGTTCTGGATCACTCGGCGAAGCGGGCGGGCGCCGTAGGCCACGTCGTACCCGAGCTTGATGATGTGCTCCTTGGCCGCCTGGGTGACCTCGAGATGCATCTGCTGGGCACGGAGCTGGTCGCGCACGCGAGCGAGCATGAGATCGACGATCAGCGTGATCTCCTCGACCGTCAGGGAGCGGAAGACAACCGTCGCGTCGATCCGGTTGAGGAACTCGGGCCGGAAGTTGTTCTTCAGCTCCGTCGCGACCTTTTCCTTCATCAGCTCGTACGAGGTGTTCGCCTGGCTCTCCGCCGACTCGCCCCGGTCGCGGAACCCGAGCGACGAATTCGTCTGGAGCTGCTTCGCGCCCAGGTTCGAGGTCATGATGATGATGCAGTTGCGGAAGTCGACCCGACGGCCCTTGGCGTCGGACAGGTGCCCGTCCTCGAGGATCTGGAGGAGGATGTTGAAGACCTCCGGATGGGCCTTCTCGACCTCGTCGAGGAGGACGACGCAGTAGTTCTTGCGGCGGACCGCCTCGGTCAGCTGGCCGCCCTCGTCGAACCCGACGTAGCCGGGAGGCGCCCCGACCAGGCGCGACACGTTGTGGCGCTCCATGAACTCGCTCATGTCGATCTTGATGAGCGCGTC
>DATNBW010000280.1:0-9584 GCA_035607275.1 Verrucomicrobiia bacterium
CACGATCGCACGGCGCCCGGAACCGTGATCGCGTGCGGTCCGCGGAACGGCAGCGTCGACAGCCCGTCCGCCCGCAGCCTGGCCGCGTCCGATGCCGCCGGTGCGCGCCCGGAGCCGTTCAGCGCCGACTGCCGGCCCGTCGCCTCGTCCCAGATCAGCCAGAAGGCGTCGCCACCGAGCCCGCAGCCGGACGGCAGGACGACGCCGAGGACCGCGTTCGTCGCGATGGCGGCATCGACCGCGCTGCCGCCCGCCCGGAGGATCGCCAGCCCTGCCGCACTCGCGAGATGATGGGGCGCGACGACCGCACCGCGGACGCCGCGCACGAGCGGCATGGGTACAAGGGGACGTCCGCCTTCGGCCTCGCTCATGCCGGACCCGTGTCGGTGACCGGGCCGGGCGCAAGCTCGGGATATTCGAGCTCGAGCAGGTGCTCCTGGTCGCGAAGACGCGACAGCGGCACGAGCGCGATGGCGAGGCAGATCGCGGTGCCGACGAGCAGGCCGTCGACGCCGTGCCACTCCGCCGCGTAGCCGCCGATCAGGCTTCCGCCGATCTGGCCGAGGCCGAGGAAGACGCTGTAGAGCCCCATGATCGCGCCGCGGTCGTTGGGGAAGCGCTCCGACATGTCGGCGAGGAGGCCGACCGCGGCCGGCGTCGCGCCGGCCAGGACGAAGAGGCCGGCTCCGGCGAGGACAGCCGCCCCGATCGGCAGCACGAGCGGCAGCCCCTCGCCGTGGTTGACGACGAACCCGGCTCCGGCCAGGACACCCCCGCCGAGGATCCCGAACGCGATGATCGTCGTCCGCCGATAGCTCTTGAACCGATCGCCCCACCACAGCAGCCCGGCCCCGAACACGACGCCGACGACAACGGCCGCCGCCGAGATCTGGACCGCGGAGAAGCCGCGCATCAGGACCTGCTCGGGAAAGCGCGGGTTGGCCCGCGAGAACTGGAAGAGCGCCTGGCTGAACCACAGCCCGATCGATGCGTTGACCGCGATCCAGGTCGGCGCGAGGAGCCAGACATGGGACGAGCCGAGGAGCCGCCGGTACCGGCCCAGATCCATCCGGCTCCGCCCGGCGGCCGCGCGGCGCTCGGCGCGCTCGATGCCCTGGCGGTCCTCGACGCCGTACCGGTAGATCAGGAACGACACGCCGTAGACCCCGGCGTTCAGGAAGAAGGCGTTCGGGCCGAGGCCCGCGAACAGGAGCGGAGCGACGACGAACCCGATCCCGATGCCGGCGAGGGTCGCGCCCTCGAACCGTGCTGCGGCCTTGCCGCGGAGCACCTCATTGCCGGCCGTGACGAGCGCGATGTAGCCGAGGATCGACGGCACGCTTGCCGCCGTCGAGGCGCCCTCGAGGATCCGCGTCCCGCCGAGGATGACCAGGTTCGTCGTGAGCCCGGTCAGGATGACGGCGACCGCGCCGAAGAACGGACCGACCAGCATCAGGCGATGGTGTCCGATTCGGTCCGACAGGACGCCGAACAGCGGCGAGAGGGTCAGCTCGCTGACGTAGAAGGCCGAATGGAGGACGGCGAGGGTCGTCGCCGCGACCATGGGCCCGCCGTGCTCCGGGAGCTTGGCGAGGTAGACGGCCAGCATCGAGCCCGTGAGGCCGGTGCTGAAGCGGAGCGTGAAGGTGCCGCCGAGCACGGCCCAGAGCGAACGATCCATGCGCCGACAGCGTAGCGGCTCGACCCGCTCCGGGCTCCGGCGGGTCCGTCGACGCCTGGCCGGCTCGCGCCGGGCAGCCCACGCCGGCCGCCGGCCGCCGGCTGACGCGGTTGACCGTCCCGTATCATCGCGACGGGGAGCGCCAGTTCTGGAGGGAGCCCGTGGCCCGCATCGTCTTCGTTACCGATTCGGCGTCCGACCTCGACCCGGCGGTCGCGAGAGCCCACGGGATCCGCGTGGTGCCCCTGGTCATCACCTTCGGGTCGGACACGTACCGGGCCGGGGTCGACCTCTCGACGGCCGACTTCTGGGAGCGGATGACCGCGCCCGACGCACCGTTTCCGAAGACTGCGGCGTCAAGCCCGGGCGAGTTCAAGGCGATCTACGAGGGCATCTTCGCCGAGGGCGCCGACGCAATCGTCGCGGTCCATGTCGCGAGCACCCTGTCCGGCGCGATCAAGAGCGCCGAGATCGCGCGGACGATGCTCCCCGACCGGGAGATCCACATCGTCGACTCGATGGGCGCGTCGATGGCCGAGTCGATCCTGTGCTTCATGGGCCAGGACCTGGCCGACAAGGGCCTGGCGGCCGCCGAGATCGCCGACATCCTGTCGGACCGCGCGTCCGACCTCCGGATGTACGTGTCGCTCGAGACGCTCGAATACCTGAAGAAGGGTGGCCGGATCAGCGGCGCCCAGGCGGCGCTCGGGACGCTGCTCTCCGTCAAGCCGATCATTGCCGTCGAGAACGGCGCGGTCGAGACCGCCGACAAGCCGCGCACCAGGTCGAAGTCGCGTGAGCGCTGCATCGAGCTGATCACCGCCCGCCCGATCGAGCGGGTCGCGATCCTCCACACGATGGCGCCCGACGTCGACGCGTTCCGGGACGAGGTCATCCGCCGGACCGGCCTCGACCCGAGCGACGTCTCCGTCTCGATCGTCGGGCCGTCGGTCGGACCGCATCTCGGGCCGGGCTGCGTGGGCGCCGCGGTGCTGTACAAGCGCTGAGCGGTCACGGTCCCGGCTGCGATCGTCGCCCCGGGGCAAGGATGGCAAGGCGCCGCCGAGGACCGCAGCGAGCGCACTCGGACGTGCGTGAGCAAGGACCGCAGGCGGCAACGCCGCCATCGTCGTTCCGGCGCGACAGCCGCTGCCATTGGTCTGCAATGAATAGGACGTTGGTTGCGGTTCGGTAGCGCCCACGTTGCGCTACGGTGGATGGACGAGGACCGGTCCGGAGACGTCGGGCTATACTCGCTACGGCAGATTCGACGCGCCGATCGCCCATCACGTGAGCGGCGCCCCGTGGGGTCGTCCGGGAGACGACCCAATTCTCGGCCGGTCCGATCGGGGCCGGTCAACGGAGGTCCGTCCCACACCATGACGACCGAGCACGTCGCTGCGGCGATCAATCCCTGGCAGGTCGCGCAACAGCAGTTCGACCTGGCCGCCGAGCGGCTGAATCTCGACCCCGGGCTGCGCCGCGTGCTTCGCGAGCCGCGCCGCGAGCTGACCGTCCACTTCCCGGTGAAGATGGACGACGGATCTGTCCAGGTCTACACGGGCTACCGCGTCCAGCACAACCTGGGTCGCGGACCGGCCAAGGGTGGCATCCGCTACCACCAGGACGTGAGCCTCGACGAGGTCAAGGCCCTCGCGATGTGGATGACCTGGAAGTGCGCGGTCGTCGGCATCCCGTACGGCGGCGGCAAGGGCGGCGTGATCGTCGACCCGAAGAAGCTGAGCCAGAAGGAGCTCGAGGCGCTGAGCCGCCGGTTCTTCACCGAGATCGAGGTCCTCGTCGGCCCCGAGCGCGACATCCCGGCGCCGGACGTCAACACGAACGCCCAGGTCATGGCCTGGTTCATGGACACGTATTCCATGCACGCGGGCCATACGGTCCCGGGCGTCGTCACCGGCAAGCCGATCAGCCTCGGTGGCTCCGAGGGTCGCAACGAGGCGACCGCGCGAGGGACCGTCTTCTGCATCATCGAGGCGGCCCGCCATCTCGGCATGGAGCTGCCGAAGTGCCGCGTCGCGATCCAGGGCTTCGGCAACGCGGGCTCGATCGCCGCGACGCTCATCGACGCCGAAGGTGCGACCGTCGTCGCAGTCTCCGACTCGACCGGCGGGATCCACAACCCGAACGGCCTCGACATCAAGCGGGTCATCGGCTGGAAGAAGGAGCACGGGACGGTCCAGGGATTCCCCGGCTCGACCGACATCACGAACGCGTCTGTCCTCGAGGTCGACTGCGACATCCTGATCCCGGCCGCCCTCGAGAACCAGATCACCCAGCGCAACGCCGGCAACATCAAGGCCCGCCTGATCGCCGAGGCCGCCAACGGGCCGACGACGCCCGAGGCCGACCAGATCCTCTTCAGGAACTCGAAGTTCATGATCCCGGACATCCTCTGCAATGCCGGCGGTGTGACCGTCAGCTACTTCGAGTGGGTGCAGGACCTGAACCGCGATCACTGGAGCGAGCGCGTCGTCAACGAGAAGCTCAAGGAGATCATGGTCAAGGCGTTCCAGGAGACGCTGGCCATCGCCCGCCGCGAGCAGATCGACATGCGGACCGCCGCCTACCTGCTCGCCGTCCAGCGCGTCGCCGACGCGACCGCGATGCGCGGCCTGTACCCGTAGATCGCCGTCGCGGAACGATTACCAGAAGCGGAACGAGGAAGAGACGCCCCGGTCGGACGACCGGGGTGTTCGACGTTCCGTCGGCAGGCTCGCGCGGCGTGTGCTCGGCGATCCACCGATCCGCAACAGGCGCGCCCCCCTTCGCGTCACACCGCCGCCCACGACCTCAGCGGAGCCCCAAGCATGAGTCGCCGCCTGCTCCCCCTGCTCGTCGCCCTCGTGGCGGGTGCCGGCTGCGTCGCACCTCCACCCGTCGGCCAGACCCCGTCCGCGCCGGGCACGCCACCGATCGCGACGACGTCCCTGCCGGCCTCACCGGCTCCATCCACGTCCGGCGAGCGGGTGCTCCCGGCGATCGACGACATCGCGTGGTGGGGCGTCCAGCAGCAGGCCGGTCCAGATGGCCCCATCAGCAGCCATGTCATGGCCGGCATCCTCGGGCGTCCGGCGTCGATCGACGAGACGGTTCCGTGGTCGGACGGCTTCCTCGAGGTTCACGGCGCCCTTGACGTGATCGGCGTCGTCACGACCGGTCCGAAGGAGGCCTCGATCGCGTTCTGGTCGGTGTCGGACGGGCGGCGGCTCGGCGACAAGCTCGATGCGGCGGGGATCTCGAACGTGGCGATCGATCCGGCCCGGGGCGTCGCGTATCTCGCGATCGCGCGGAAGACGGGCGGGATCGAGATCCGGCGGGTCGCCCTCGGCGGGACGGCAGCCACGACCTTGATCGAGCTCGACAAGCGGTTCACGCCCGGCGGGATCCCGGTCGAGCGGTTCGACATGACCGTCGACCCGGACGGGACGCTCCTCGTCGAGGCGTGCGCGAAGGCCGACGGCTGCCGGTTGTGGACGGTGCCGGCAGGCGTGCTCGTCGCCGCGGATCCCGTGACCCTGCGGCCCGCTCCACCGATCGTCTGCGGCATCGTCGGGGCGACCCGCGAGTGGCTCGTCGTCAGCGACGATGCGGCCTGCACGGCCGACACCGGCGACGCGCCGCTCCCGATCCGGGCGATCTCGCGGGCGGACGGGACGAGCCATCTGATCGCCGACGGCCACCTCGGGGCGGGCCGGGTCCTCGAGTTCCAGGGGGCGACCTACGTCGTCGCCAACGACGGAGCCTTCGCCGGGGCGACGATCGACATCGTGAGCCTCGACGTCGTCAGCGGGACGAAGACCGTCCACCTCCGCGGCGTGCCGCCGGGCGCGGACGACAGCTGGCTGGCGGTTTCGCCGCAGCCGCTGCCGAGTCCGTGGGTGCTGCTCGAGCCCGTGTTCATCGAGGCGACCGCCCTGCCGACGATCCCGGCCCGCCTCCTCGATCTCGCGACGAACCAGGTCATCGAGCTCCCGATGGGGACGTTCGGGTGGCACTGAGCTCCGCCTGATCGAGGGCGGCCCGGTGGCTGCTACCATCCGAGCCATGCTCGACCACGAAGAGAAATTCCTGTTCAAGGAGGAGATCCTCCACCTCGCGAACGCGGTGGCGGAGCCCGGCACCCTCGACAACGTCGAGGACCTCCTGACCGACGTCATCACGAGTCCGCGCTTCGACTCCGAGGTCTTCACCCTCGAGCGCAGCCTCCAGGTGATGCTCGGGCCACGCGCCGGGACGACGCTCGTCGGTTTGCTGACCGTGGCGCCCGAGGTCTTCGAGGAAGTCGCGGAGGTCCGCATTCCGTCCGAGGTCCACGAGCGCCTGGTCGCGTGGCGGGCGCGGTTCGGGCTCGCGATCGACAACGCCCTGAACTTCCTCAACAACCCCGACGGGATCCAGGGCCACAACTTCGCGACCCAGGTCGCCCATGTCGAGGAACGCCGCGTCCTCCAGGGCCGCCTGACGCTCGTCCGCTACAACAACGAGCCGCAGTTCTTCCAGGCCGACGCGAGCGTCTTTCTCGGGCTCGTCACCGACATCATGGAGCGGCTCGGGCCCTATCTCGAGCCGGACGCGGTCGACGCCGAGACGCTGTCCCGGTTGCGCGACGCGGTCGCCCTGATCGAGCGCAAGACGGCCAGCCGCGGCTGACCGCCGTCGTTCTCCTCGGGGCAGACGCAAACCCAACGCCCGGCTGCCACGATCAACGGCGTGGATGTCGACGACGCCGGTGACCTGAGCCGCTCCGCCCGGCTCCCGCGTGCGCTGCTCGCCTATGCCGTCGCGCTCGCCCTGTTCCTGCTCGTCCCGCCGACCCTCCATCCCACGGTCGGTCCACCCCGCTGGTTCACCCTCCAGGAGGCCGCCGACCTCCTGACGCCCGTCGTCGTCATCCCGCTGGCCTGGTTCGTCCTCGACCGCTCCGGCGAGACGCGTGGGCGACCGCTCCTCGCGTTCCTGGTCATCGCGGCGGTGTGGGTGGAAGCGCAGGGGATCCACCTGGCCGCCAACGCGATCGGCGACGCCTACGCCCGAGGCGACGTGCGCGACGCGTTCTACGCGACGGACGGGGGCGACCTCGATCACTGGCTCGACGAGGTCCTGAGCCACTGGCTGTGGCACGTTGCCTGGGCGGCGCTCGCGATCCTCATGGTGGTGGTCGCGACGCGCCGGCGGGTCTGGCCGGCCGGTCCCGGCGGGGCGACGAGCGCGGTCGCGGGGCTCATCCACGGCCTGACCTTCTTCTTCGTCACGACCGAAGGCGCGACGACGGCGTTGGGCATCCCGCTCTCGATCCTGCTGCTCGCCCGGAGCGGCTGGTTGACGCGCGCCGGATCGACCCATCCGGTCCTCCGGTTCACGCTCGTCTCGTCGGTCGCGACGCTGCTCGCCTACCTCGGCTGGGCAGCGCTGAACGGCTGGCAGCTCGTGGAGCCTTGCGAGGTCCTCCACTGCTGAGCCGCCACCGGGACTGACCGGGCCGGTACGCTTGAACGATGCGACATCCTCGGACCAATGGCCTCGCGGAGCTCAGCCTTGGACCTCGGAGCGTGGAGGGCCGGTAGGCCGCCCATGCGTCAGCTCTATCTGGCAGCGACGGGGCAGAACCGGGGGAAGACCACGGCCGCGCTCGGGCTGTTCGACGGCTTTCTGCGATCCGGCCTGCGGACCGCGTTCATGAAGCCGGTCGGCCAGCGGACCGTCATCGACCACGGGCAGTCCGCCGACGAGGACGCCGTCCTCATGCACGAGGTCTTCCCCCTCGCGGCCGACTACGGAGCGATGAGTCCGGTCCACATCCCGCGCGGCTTCACGAAGAAGTACATCGCCGGCAAGGTCGTCGAGGATCTCGGCGCGCTGATCGTTGCGGCCCGCGACACCTTCCGCGACCGGCACGACATCCTGCTGATCGAGGGCACGGGCCACGCCGGGGTCGGGGCGGTCATCGGGCTCTCGAACGCGGTCGTCGCGGCGATGCTCGGGGCGCCGGCGATCATCGTCAGCGAGGGCGGCGTCGGCCGGCCGATCGACGAGATCGTCCTGAACGCGTCGCTGTTCGCCGCCCACGGCGTGCCGGTCGCCGGGGCGATCGTGAACAAGGTCGACCTCGACGCCCAGCCCGGGATCGAGCAGGTCCTCGAGCGCGGACTGGCCCTCAACGGGATCCGTCTCCTCGGCGTGCTGCCGGTCCGGCCGATCCTGTCGAACCCGACGCTGGGCATGGTCCTCGAGGGCGTCGGCGGCGAGACGATCCACGCCGGGCCCGATCTCGACCGCGTGATCGACGGCGTCGCGATCGGGGCGATGGAGCCGAGCCACATGCTCCAGCGCGTCGGGCGCGGCACGCTGGTCATTGTCCCCGGCGACCGCGAGGACGTGATCCTGACCTTGACGACCGCCCATCTCGCCCGTCGCTTCCGGGTCGCCGGCGCGGCCGAGGCCGCCCGGATCGCGGAGATCGCGGCCGAGGCCACGAACGAGCGGACGGCCAGCGTGGTCGGCCACGAAGGCGCCGCCATCGGGCTCGTGTTGACCGGCGGCTACCGGCCCCGCGACGCGGTCCTGGCCGCGATCCGCCAGGCCGACCTGTTCGCGACGATCGTTCCCGAGGACACCTACGCCGTCGCGTCCGAGGTCCACGACCTCCTCGTCAAGACGCACCCGGCCGATCACGAGAAGATCTCGCTGATCAAGGCGCTGGTCGCCGAGCACCTCGACATCGAGCGGATCCTGGATGTCGCCCGGGAGGTGCCGGCCGCCTGATGCCGGCGACGGCGCCGGGCGGCTCAGGCCTCGGGGAGCATCGCCTCACGTCGCCGGACCAGCCAGCGGCCGAGCCGGTAGACCTGCCACGCCCCTGCCAGGACGACGAGACCGCCGATGGCCACGGGCAGCCCGACGATCGCGAGCCAGATGCCGATCGAGGTGGTCGTCTGGCCGATCCGGACCAGCTTGCCGCTCGCCCGCGCCACGTCGTCGCCGGGATCCCAGCCCTTCGCCGGGAGCGGCGTGGCGGTCGGGGTCGGCAGCACCGGCAAGCGGTAGGTGACGGCCAGGCTGCCGTAGGCGGCGCGATCCTCGAGGTGCGCCCTGTCCGCGACGAGCCTCTCGATGTCGCCGCGCGTCGCCGTCAGCTGCTCCTGGACGTCGAGCACGTCGCTGATCCGGGCGGCCCTGGCCATGATCGCCTGGAGTGCGGCCTCGGTGGCGCGCAGGTTGGCGATCCGCGCCGTGAGGTCGACGACCTGGGCGCTGACCTCGTCGGTCTTGATCTCCTCGCTGACGACCTTGCTGGCGAGCCCGTGGAGCGCGCCGAGGGTCGCCACCCACGCCGCACTCGGGATCCGGTAGGTCACCACGGCCGACTGGCTGCCGCCGTCCGCGGCCCGGCTCGACCCACTGACGTAGCCTCCGGCGCGGATCACGGCGGCGTCGCCGTCCCGCACGGCCGCGTCGAGATCCGCGACCTGGACCGTCAGCGTGCCGGTCCGGACGATCAGGAGCGTCGGGGCGGCGCCGGCCGCGTCGGCGACCTGACCGTCGGCGTCGGCGTCGGATCGAGATCCGGGGACCTCGTCCGCGCCCGATTCCGGACCGCCCGAGCCATCCCCCGCGGATCGCGAGCCGTCGCCGGCCGAGCCGCCAGTCCTCGCGCCGGTCGGCGTGTTGACCGAGGAGCCGACCGTCGAGAGGATCCGCGCAGTCGAGCCGCCCATGAAGAGGAGCCCGACCAGGAGCGCCGCGCCGGCGGTGAGGCCGGCCACCACCAGGGGGCCGCGACGGTCGGGTGCGTCGTCCATGACCGCACCCTACGATGCTGCTCCGATCAGCCGCGAGCGATGAGGACCCTGAATGCGCGCCCCGGGCCGGCGGGCGGTCAGCC
>DATNBW010000296.1:0-23885 GCA_035607275.1 Verrucomicrobiia bacterium
GACGATCACCGACGACCTGGCCCTCGCCAACGGCGGATCCGCGCCGGCCAGCGGCCTCGCCATCACTGACGCGCTGCCGGCCGGCGCAACCGGTACGGTCAGCGACATTCCCACATCGATCGCGGCGGGCGGGTCGGCCACGGCGCACGCGGCATACGACGTGCCCGTGACCCAGGCCGAGGGACCACTCACCGACACGGCCTCGCTCACCTGGCACGACGCGAACGGCAACCTCTACGGCCCCGTCGCCGACTCGTTCACCAGCCAGGTCCAGAACACGCTGCGCGGGGCGCATCTGACCCTCGCCCCGGTGACGGCCGGTCCTTTGCCCGTCGGCTCCGAGCACACGCTGATCGCGACCCTGACCGACCGGAACAACGCCGTGGTCGCGGGCCAGACGGTCCATTTCGCCGTGACCGGTCCGAACGCGACGACCGGCAACGCGATCACCGACGGCAGCGGCGTCGCGAGGTTCACCTACCAGGGCAACAACGCCGGCACGGACCAGGCACAGGCCACCGCGACGAAGAACGCGACGACGGTTCAGTCGAACACGGCGTCCGCGTCGTGGATCGCCCCGATCCAGCCGGTGTCGATCGGCACCGTCCACGGCAACTTCTATACGAACACGGGCGTCGCCCATTTCACCGCGACGCCGGCGTCGACGCCGGTCTTCGGCCAGGACTTCCCGACGATCGACTTCAACCCGCCCGCCGGCACCGTGCTCAACAACATCTCGGCCGTCGGCCCGTCGACCCGGCCGTTCACGGACCTGACGACCGACATCAACGGCAACTACACCGGCTCGATCGTCGCCGAGGGCAACGGCCACCAGGCAGGGGTCGCGGACCTGACCCACTTCGACGCGGTCTTCGGCGGCAACTTCGTCGTCACCCAGGCGTCGGATGTGACCTTCAACGTGTTCTCCGATGCGGGCTTCATCCTGGGCGTCGGCGGAGGCGCGACCCGCGTCAACGGGGCCTTCGAGAACCCGCCGGCGTCGGGAACGACTCCGTTCCAGGCCTTTCCCGTCGTCGGGGCCTACAACCTCGACAGCGGCCCGGCGGCGCACCCGGTCACGATCCACTTCCCTGCGCCTGGAACGTATCCCTTCGAGATCGACTACTTCGAGTGTTGCGACAGCCAGCTCAGCCTGACGCTGACGACGGTCAGCTTCATCGGCGACGCGTCCCCGCTGTCGGTCTATGTCGGTTACGCCGATGGACTTCGGCCGGGCGGCAGCGTCTTCCCGTTCCCGTGGAAGGGCGCCCCGGGCGTGACCTTCATCGGCGACAACGGGACCTACGACGCGGGCGCCCTGCGCTTCGACAACAGCTCGGACGCACCGATCGTGCTCGACAGCGCGATCGTCGAGATCGCCGGGGTCCGTCACGACATCTGGGGACGGAATCTGACGGTGCCCGCCCACGGGACCCTCATCACGACCCAGACGGTCCAGTACAACTTCGACACGTCCGACGATCGCGGCGCAACCTGCACGCCGATCGGCACGATCCCGCACGTCATCGTGACGATCGCCGGCGTGACGACCACGTACAACGACACCAGCCAGATTCTCAACACGAAGGACGTCGATCTCGCCGTGTGCCCGGGCGGGCCGAACGAATCGCATGCCTGGGAGCGCATCGGCGGCGGCGGTACCCCCGTCAACCACGCGCTGCCACCGGCCGCCGCGTTGACGATCGACCCGAATACCGCCTCGGCCACGGTCGGGCTCGGGCAGGCGTTCACGATCACGGCCATGGACGCCGCCGGTCATCCGGTCGCGAATCTCCCCGTCAACGTCCAGGTCTTCGGCGTGAATGCCAGGACCCTGACGGCCACGACGGACAGCGCGGGCATTGCCATCGTCAACTACATGGGGACGGCATCCGGCAAGGACCAGGTCCAGGCCCGGGCGTTCGTGACCGGGCTGCTGGCGATCTCGGATGTCGCGACCGTCACCTGGTCCAATCCGATCGCGCCCGGCGGTGGAACCCCGTCGCCGTTCCCGCCGCCGTCGATCGGCTCGATCACCCCGGCCGACGGGGCGACGGTCACGGAACCGGTCGCGATCACGGCCACGATCACGCCGCCGACCGGCGCCACGATCACCGACTGGAAGGTCACTTACCAGCGCGTCGGAACCGCAGGCTCGACCGAGATCGCCTCGGGCACCGGCGACCCGCCCGCGACATTGGGCACGTTCGATCCGACCGTCGCGCCGAACGGGACGTACCTGATCGCCGTCACGGCGAACGCGAGCAACGGCGGCTTCCAGACGTCGACGACCACACTTGTCGTCGAGGGCAACCTGAAGCTGGGCCGCTATGTCACGACGTACAAGGACCTGTCCATCGGCGTCGGCGGCCTGCCGATGCAGGTCCTCCGGACCTACGACAGCTTCGACAAGTCGGTCGGCGACTTCGGCGTCGGCTGGCGGGTCGAGCTGAGCAACTTCCGTGTGTCGACCGGACGCCCGCTCGGCCTGGGCGGCTGGACGCAATACAACGTGCAGTGCTTCTTCGGGCTCTGCCTGACCGGGTTCAAGACAGCGATCCCGCATATCGCAACGGTCACCTGGCCGGATGGCCATCAGGAAGCGTTCGACTTCACGCCCGGCGGCGGTACCAACATCTTCTGGACCGGGACCGCGAGCTTCACCCCCCGAGCGCGCGCGACCTCGACGCTCGCGGTCGACGGCTCGAGCGACATCTCCTATCGCGGCGACGGCAACCTCTACGCGGGTGCGTTCGGCAGCGGCACGCTCTTCGATCCCCAGCGCTTCCGGCTGACCGCCAGGGACGGGACGGTCTACGTCCTCGATCGCACGTCGGGGCTCGTCTCGGCGACCGATCGCAACGGCGACACGCTGACGGTCAGTTCGAGCGGGATCGTCTCGTCGCTCGGCCCGTCCATCACGTTCACCCGTGACGCGCTGGGCCGGATCACGCGGATCGATGGGCCGGCCAGCACCGAGCTGACCTATGCCTACTCGACCGCCGGCGATCTCGCTTCGTTCACGGATCCCGCCGGACAGACGTTCGGCTTCACGTACGACGGACAGCACAACCTGCTGACCACGGACGACCCTGCCGGCCACCCGTTCCGGACGATCACCTACGACACGTCCGGCCGACTGGAGTCGATCACGGACGCGGCCGGCAACACGACCGGGCTCGACTTCGACGTCGATGCCCGCCAGGAGATCGTGACCGACGCGGCCGGGCTGCTGACGATGATCAGCACGTTCAACGATCAGGGCGACGTCATCAAGCTCGACGAGACGGCGGATGGCCACACGCTGACGGCGACGTACGAGTACGACGCCCTCGGGCATCAGATCAAGGAGACCGATTTCCTCCACAACGTGACGTCCGCGACGTGGACGGACGAGGGTGACGTGCTGACGTTCACCGACGAGGCGCATCGGACGACGACGTACACGTACGACGCATTCGGCGCCCCGCTCACGATCACGGGACCGGACCACGTCGTCGCCGCCACGCTCGAATATGACCCGGAAGGACACCTCGTCCGCCAGGAGGTCGGCGACGGCCAGGAGTTCACCTACCAGTACGATCCGGCCGGGCGCCTGAGCTCCGCCATCGATCCGACCGGGCGCTCCGCCTCGTTCACGTACACCCCGGCCGGCCGTGTCGCATCGGTCGAGGGCCCCGACCACCGGATCCGGAGCTACACGTACGACGCGCTCGGACGCGTCTCGAGCGTGATCGACCCTGGTGCAAAGACCACGTCGTTCGTCTACGACGACCTGGGTCACCTGTTGTCCGTCACCGATCCACTCGGTCGCGTCCAGAGCTATTCGTACGACGCCTTCGGGCGGGTCACGACCGAAACCGACGGACTGCACGGCGTGTCGACCTACGTGTACGACGATGCCGGCCGGTTGGTCGGCGCGACCGACCGGAACCACGAGACGACCCAGTACGGATACGACGCCAACAGCCGGCTCCTCAGCCGGACGACACCGGACAACGTCACGGAATACGCCTATGACGGCTTCGGCCGCCTCGTCGAGGCGACCGACGCCGATTCACGCGTCGCGTTCACCTACGACGACCTCGGCCGCGTGCTGAGCCAGGCGGCCGGCGGCCCGGGCTTGCCGGGGCCCGCCACGACACTCGCCTTCGCATACGATCCGTCCGGCCGGCCGACGAGCGTCGCCGGCCCCGGCG
This sequence comes from Verrucomicrobiia bacterium, assembly GCA_035607275.1. Classification (GTDB taxonomy): domain Bacteria; phylum Chloroflexota; class Limnocylindria; order Limnocylindrales; family CSP1-4; genus CF-46. Next base: position 4,200 of record DATNBW010000296.1, read on the forward strand.
GAACCACGACGTACACCTATGACGCAGCCGGGCGGCTGACCACGCTCGCGAGCTCGTGGGCCGGGACCTTCGGTCTCGCATACGACCGGCGCGACCGCCTGACCGGCCTGACCCGGCCGAACGGGGTCGACGACGCGCTCACCTGGAACGACGCGAACCAGCTCGTGTCGAGAATCGCCAGCTCGTCTTCCGGCGTCGTCGCCAGCAGCCAGTACACGTACACGGCGTCCGGCCAGCGAGCGACCCTGACGGACCCCGCCGGCCAGCACGACTACGGCTATGACCCCCAGGGTCGCCTCATCGCGGCGGCACACCCCGGCGCCACTCCGGACGAGGCATTCACCTACAACGACGCCGGCGACCGAACCTCGTGGAACGGGTCTCCGGCCGCCACGGTCCACGACGACGCAGCCGATCGCCTCCTCAGCGACGGGCGCTACGACTACGCCTACGACGGCGAAGGCCACCGGATCTCGCGCATCGAGCGCTCGACCGGCGCTGCAACCACCTATGACTGGACGACCGATGGCCTGCTCACGGCCGTTCACCATCCGGGCGGGACGTCGACGACGTTCCGCTACGACCCCCTCGGACGGCGGACCGAAGTGAATGACGCGGGCGTGATCCGGCGCTTCGTCTGGGACCACGACAACGTCGCACTCGAGTACGACGGATCCAACGCCCTGGTCGCCTCCTACGCGGTGTCGCCACTGATCGGCAATCCGTTCGCCGTCCGGCGCGGCGGCCAGGTCTTCGACTACCTGCTCGATGGCCTGGGAAGCACCGTCGGGCTGGCCGACGCCAGCGGTCACCTCGTCGATTCGATCAGCTATGGCGCGTACGGGACGCCCACCGCCGGAACCGGCGACGAGGCCTACGCCTACACCGGACACCAGTTCGACGAGGCCACCGGTCTCTATTACGCCCGGGCCCGGTACTACGATCCGGAGACCGGGTCCTTCCTCAGCGAGGATCCCCTCCCGGCCATCAACCGCTACGCGTATTCGGCCGACGACCCGATCAACCTCGGCGACCCGAGCGGTTGCCAGGCTGCCGCGGAGTACGGTCTGCTCCAGCGGGCCAAGGAAGCCATTCGCCAAGCGGCCATCCAGGAGATCGAGAGCGCCATCTGCCAGGAGCTCGTGCAGCTCGCCGTCCTGGGCCTTGGCGGCGGTCCGAACGGTCTGGGGGCGGCTGCCGAGAACTTCGTCAGCGACGCGCTCGGTGAGACGCACAACAACGGGTCGATCACGGCGCCGTCCGGGCGCACCCGGATCCCGGACTTCATCGTCGAGGACGGCTTCGTGGAGGTGAAGAACACCGCGCGGCTGTCGGGCACCTCGCAGATCCTCGACTATGTCGCGATCGCGGAGGAAAAGAATGCCGGGCCGCTGGTCCTCGTGACCCGCAACTCCACCAAGCTCAGCAGCACCCTGAAGAACCTGATCGATGCAGGGAGGATCCGGCTCGTGAACTGTCTGCCAGGATGACGTCATGGACCTGACCTCGCGTGCCTGAGCATCTGACCCTCGAGGTCAGGTCGCAGGCGGATCTCGCGGTCCCGGACCGGCTCGAGACGATCGGGGCGGCGCTCGACGCCGACCCTCGCCTGAAGCCCGAGCGGGCCGGGCCGCGCGACCCGCCTCGGACGCCGATCGCGAGCGCCGCTCGACACCTGGCATCCTGGCGGCCCGCGCAGCAGCGGGGCCGACGCGACGATCAGTTCCTGGCGCGCTCGTCTCCCCCGGCCGCGACCGGCATCCTGTCGCTGGCCCACGCCCCGTGGCCCCGCACGCTGTCGCTCACCTACGACATCGAAACCCTCGAGGATCCCGATCGCCTCGACGCGGTCGCGGCGCTGCTCCGACGCCTGGCCGAGGCGATGGATGCCTTCTACGGTTTCGCGGCGCTGAACCCGGTGCTCCGCCAGGAGGCCGCCCTGCGTCAGGCAGACCGGCGCGCGAGCGGGGCCCGGCCGAATCTGGGCTCGGAGCCGTACTTCATCAGCGAGCGAGGGATCCCGGACGTCTACTGGCTGAACTACTTCGGTCCGGCAACGGTCGAGAAGTGGGGTGCGGCCGGCCTCGATGGTCTGGGCGTCCGGCAGGAGAAGACCGCCAACGACGGGCGCCTGATCTGGGCGACCGAGACGCCCTTCGTGCACGATCCGACGGTGACCGCCATGACCGGCTATGGCTGGAAGCGGCCGTTCTACGACGCGCTGGGTCTGGACACGTTCGTCCACGAGGGCTGGCAGGATCCCGGCCCCGGCGTTCGCGTGCCGACGTTCGAGGAGCATCGCGGGGCAGTCCTGCCCACTGTCCGGGAATGACCCACGAGATCCACGTCGTCGCAGGCACCGGCGATGCCGTCGACGAAGGGCGACTCATCGCGAGCCTCCTGGCTGCCGGCTGGCAGGCTCCGGCGCGTTCGGCCGGGCTCGCCTATGCGAACCCCGACACCGGTGTGACAGCGTGGATCGAATCCCTGACACCGGACCTGCCGGCCGGCTATCGAGGACTGGATCTCGGCCTCGTCCTGAACGATGTCCGCGCCTCGTGGTTCGGGCTGGAGACGATCCCCGGGTTCGCTGCCGCCGTCGGCTCGTCCGGGGCTCTCGTCTTCGACCCGCAGGCCGACCGTCCCACACCGGAGCCGCCGGACACGGTCCGGCTGATCAGCTCCTGGACCCGTGGGAACGAGGCCGCCGTGGCCGTCGCTCGGGCGAGCGGCGAGGCACCGCCCTGGCTCGATCCCGATCGCTCGATCGCATGGTGGCGGTACCAGCGGGCGTTGCCCAGGCTGAGACGCGGCTTCGCGGCCGATCGCTACGTGCCCTCCCTGCGCCTGATCCGGCGAACCGGGAGCGACCGGGTGGAGCGGGCGATGAGCTGGCCAGACGCTGTGCCGACGCTCCTGCCTCCGTGCGACCTGATCATCCTGCTTCGTTCGGATCCGGTCGCCGGCTTCGTGATCACGGGCGTGGCCTCGGCCCCCATCGTGCACGAGCGGTTGGACGGTGTCACCGAGCGGGTCGAGCTCGATGTGCCGGATCCGATGGAGTTGATCCTGGTGGGGCCCGACCGGGCGCCGGGCGTCGCAGACCGGCTGGCGTCCGTCCCAACCGAGTCCTTCGAAGGCTTCGAGGCCGTGGCCCCCGACGCCTTCGTCGACGTTCCGGGTTGACGATCGGATTGCCCGGCGACTCGATCACCCACCCGTGTGCGACGCCGGGGCCGGCGGTCCGAACCAGGTGGTCAGTGCGTCGGCGAGCCCCGGTCGCGTCTGGTCTCCGACCCACGCCACATATCCGTCCGGCCGAATCAGCACGGCGGACGGAGCGGCGACCGCCCCGAGTACCGGAAGCTCCCAGCGACCGTCGTACCTGGCTTCGACCAGCTGAACCCGATTCGTCCACGGCGTGATGTCGAAGCCGCCGCGTTCACCAAGGTCGAGCAGCACCGGCCGGGCAGCGTGCAGCAGGCTGAAGACCCGCAGCAGACCGTCGCCGGTCACGAGGTCGAGATCGGGCATGCGCCGTCCGAGCAGGGGGTGGCCCTCGCCGAGATCGTAGTGAATGTCCAGGCCGGACATCATCGCGCCGAATCGACGGCGAGGCTCGTCCATGCCCAGGAGCTCGGACACGCTGTCGCGCAACGCCTCGATGCGATCGTCGGCGCGCGTGAGCGCGACCTGCGCCATCGTGTTCCGGAGCACGCGGGCACCGACCGGGTGGCGCTCGCCATGGTAGGTATCCAGCAGGGTTTCCGGCGAGATCCCGTTGACCACCTGGGCCAGCTTCCATCCCAGATTCACCGCGTCCTGCAGACCGGTGTTGAGGCCCTGTCCGCCGACCGGGGAGTGCACGTGGGCGGCGTCGCCGGCCAGCAGGACGCGTCCCCTGCGGTAGACCGCGGCCTGGCGGGTCGCATCGGTGAACCTGGTGATCCAGGTGAGGTTGTGGATCCCATAGTCGGTCCCGTACGCGGCGATGAGGCCCTCTCGGAGATCGTCCACGGTGGGTTCGCTGGTGCCGACCTGCGACTCGGTCAGCATGACCCCCACCGTCCCCCCGGGCCTGTAGACCACCGCGCCGTCCTTGACCTCGTACTCGACCTTGCCCAGGGCGTGCGTGCCCGAGGGAGTGCGGCGAACGCCCAGTTCCGGCTCCTCGGTCATCTCGACCTCGGCGAGCAGGGCGCTCGTCGTCGGCTCCCAGCCGGGAAACTCGATGCCGGCTTGCTTGCGGACCAGGCTCCGTCCTCCGTCGCACCCGACGAGATACTGCGCACGGAAGCGCCGGCCGTCGGACAGCGCGACGTTCACGCCCGCGTCGTCCTGCGCGAATCCGGTCACCTCGGTGCCGTAGTGGATGGGGACCTTCAGCTCGGCCACCCAGCCGGCGAGGATGCGCTCGATGTGCTTCTGCCACAGCCCGAGCCCGTAGGGGTGCCGGGTGGGGAAGTCGCTGATGTCCAGGCGGATCATGGCGAACCCGGCGACCTGGGCCACCTGCCCCTCCGCAAGGAACCGATCGGCGATGCCGCGCTGATCGAGGACCTCGATGGTGCGTGACTGCAAACCGCCTGCGCGCGATCCCGGGAGGTCCTGATCGGAGCGCCGCTCGACGATGGCGACGTCGACGCCGGCCAATGCCAGCTCGCCCGCGAGCATCAGGCCCGTCGGACCGCCTCCGGCGATCACCACCGCATGCTCGGTCATCGGCGCAGTCGGCTGGCCGGTCGGTGGTCCGAATCCGCGTTCATGGGCTCACCTCGCTCTTCATCTCGCTTCCTCCCGATCTGGATCCGCGGAGCCAGGATCTCCGGCGTCATGAATCCGATCGCGGTCGCGACGCCGGCCAGGTACCGCTCATGATGGCGGGCACCAAGCGGCTGTTCGACGGCCCTCAGCATTCAGACAGCGCGCCCGCATGCTCGGCCGCGAACCCGGCTCGAACAGGAGAACTCGCCGTGAGATGGGTCACCCGCGAACACCCGCACACAGACCGGATCGCCTGCCCCTGGCTGATCCGGAAGTTCATCGACCCGGATGCCGAAATCGTCTACGTCCCGCGCGACGACGTCCAGCCCTACGCCGAGCGCGAGGACGCCATCAGTTTCGACTCCCCCGGCGCCCGATACACGCACCGCGACGGCTTGTGCACGTTCGAGGTCCTCATCGAGGACCACCACCTGGGTGACGATCCGGCGCTGGCCCTCGTCGCAAAGGTGGTCCACGGCGCCGACGTGTCCGAGGATGCCGGCATCACGCCCCAGTCAGCCGGCCTCGAGGCGATCGCGCGCGGCTTCATGCACCTCGGCGTCGGCGACCAGCGCCAGCTCGAACTCGAACTGCCCGTCTACGACGCGCTCTACGCATGGGCGCAGCAGCAGGTGACCGGAAGCCACGAACCGTGACGGGACCGGGATGACGCCCGAGCTCTGTTCCGCGGCTCCGGGGTCCGCGAACTGCGCGACTCGGATTCGTGACGAGACCGTCAAGTCTGGACGCTCCCCGCTTCGATTCGGGCGAGTGCATCGAGGATCCTCGCGATGACCTGGATCGTCGACGCCGCAGGCATATCGATCCGGATCGTCGCGGCCTCGATGAGCATCGTGTTGTAGTCGCCGGCCGAGCCCGCGAGCGCGCGGATGTCCGTCCGGACGAGCACGATCCACTTCTTCAGACCGAACGCGTAGCCGACTTCCCAGCACGTGCCGGAGTCGGGATCCGGGCCGTCCATGATCGCCACCAATCCGTCGGCCCAGTCGATCCCACCGACATCGGTCGCGAAGATCCCCGCCCGGTCCTTGCCGGGTTCCTGTTCCTGCGGCAGGAACACATCGTGACCGGCTGCCCGCAGCGCCGCGGTGACCTCGGCATTCCAGGTGCGCTCGGGCGTCGTGAACAACGGGCCGGCGAAGTACACCTTCATCGCCCCGAGTATCGCGGAATGCCGCCGGCGCGTGCCGTGTTCGGAGCTCGAGTCCCCGGTCGCGTTCGCCGGAACGCTGTTCGTGACCCTGACCGGCCGCTCGGACCTGCCGGTCGTTCCTTACCGGTCCGCGCCCGCACGGCTACGATCTCCTTCGCAGGAGGACCCAGATGCCGCTGTTCATGGATCGCCATGACGTGCCCGGGGTGACGGCCGAGCAGGTCGCGCAGGCGCATCTGGCGGACCTCGAGATGGGTGCCCAGTTCGGGGTGCAGTTCCTCGCGTACTGGTTCGATGCCGACCAGGGCGAGGCCTTCTGCCTGGCCAAAGCGCCGACGGGCGATTCGCTGACATCCGTGCACAAGGCAACGCACGGCCTCATCCCCAACGAGATCATCAGCGTCTCGGAGGACAACGTCCTGCGCCTCCTCGGGCGGATGAGCGAGTCCGGCGGTGACAGCCCGGCGGTCAACCCGTTCCGCACGATCCTGTTCACCGACCTGGAGGGTTCGACGTCGATCCTGGAGGCGGTTGGACAGGCGGCGTTCATGGTCCTCCTCACGGAGCACGACCTGATCATCCGGCGAGCACTCGTGGCAGCCCGCGGACGCGAGGTCAAGCACACGGGCGACGGGATCATGGCGTCGTTCGACGACGTGGCGAGCGCGCTGGACTGTGCGATGGCGATCCAGGCGGGGTTCGAGGCGCGCGCGGCCGACGCCCCGAGCACAGAACTTCGGGTGCGGATCGGGATCGCCGCCGGCGAACCGGTCGACCACAACGACGACCTGTTCGGGTCGACCGTCACCCTGGCCAGCCGGATCTGCGGCGCCGCCGAGGCCGGGCGGATCCTCACGTCCGACCTCGTTCGGGACCTGGGCAGCGAGCGAGGCTTTACCTTCGATGGCGGTCGTGACGTGGTCCTGAAGGGGTTCGCCAGTCCGACCCGCGTCTTCGAACTCGCGGCCCGAAACCGCTGAGCCAGCAGCGTCGGCGTCATCAACAACGTCGTTGGCTCGCCGGGAGCGGGCGGGGACGCTCGCTCCCGGAGTCCGTCCTGACCTGACAGCCGTCGGCTGTCGTGGAACTTGCTGGCCGGTGGACCTCTAGTTCGCGGTCACCTGGTAGTAGGTGACCCAGCCCGGTTCGCTCGCGGACGTCACCGACGACCAACCTTCGGGCCCCGCGGTCCCGAGGGGGACGGTCCGAAGATGGATGACCGCCGTGCTCGTCTGGCACTCACCCGCGCGAAGCGAAGCGCCCTCACTCTGACCGAAGCTCGGCAGGAAGGCCTTGTCCGTGGCGTTTGGGCAGCGCGCCGGGTCCTGCAGGTACTGCGCAGCGCTGATGCCCAGGATCGTCGGGAAGAACCCGATCCCCTTGTGCTGCGAGCCAAGGGCCGTTTGCCCATCGTGGATGTGCCAGTTCGGGGGCAGCACCGATGCTTCGTTCGCGGCCAAGGCGGTCGCGCCGAATGCCGTCATGATCAGGATGACGGCCGCCGAAGCGGGCACCAGCCACGACCGGATCATGCGGTTCCTGGCGCCGACCCAGGCGCCTGCCGAGCGTGTCGATTCGTCCATCACATTCTCCCTTCGCCGGACGCCACGGACACCGCCACGTGCTCGATCTCGTGGAAGATCCGGACGCCGGCACCACCGTCCGGGAACATGGCCCGAACGGCTTCATCGATGTCAGCCGGGTCGAACGCCCAGCCCTCCAGGACGACCCCAACGCCGGAGCCGTCAGCGAGCACCGAGATCCGCGTGACCCCCAGGCGCGCCAGCCGCTCGGCTGCCTCGGGTCCCACGACCGGTTCGACGGTCTGGGGGCCCGCTACGAGCATCGCAACTGCCACTCACGCCTCCTCGCTCTGCGCGACCCTCTGTGGGTCTCGGGCGAGGCTATGCGGAGGCGGAACCCTCAATCATCGGGCGAATCCCGTACCGCGGAGGAGCGGAGGAGAGATGCAAGCTCCGTGCGGTTACGCAGTCCGAGCTTGGCAAGGATGTTCGTCACGTGCCGCTCGACCGTCTTCGGCGAGACGACCAGCGCCTCGCCGATCTCGCGGTTGCTGGCGCCTTCGGCCACTCGGACCGAAACCTCCAACTCGCGCCTGCTCAAACCGATGATGCCGCGTCCGATGGTCGTGGCTCCCCGACGCCAGGCGCGGACCCCGAGGCTGCGGAGCGCCTGCGACACCACGCGCCCTTCGCTCACGGCTCCGCAAACCTCAGCCAGCTCCGCGGCAGACTCGAACGCCGCAATCGCCCGATCGCGATCGATCCTGGAGAGCGATCGCCCGAGGTCGATCCGAGCCCAGATCAGCTCCAGGTTGAGGCCGGCGCGTTGGAGGCTCTGCGCGAAGGTGTCGAGGAGGGAGATCGCCGCTGCGTCGTCGCCGGCGGCGGCCGCGATCGCCGCGGCCGCCCGCAGCCGCCACAGGTTGCGGCTGACGCGATCGAAGCCGGCCCGCCGGTCCCACTCGTGCAACGCCCGCCGTGCGTCGTCGACACGCCCGATCCGGGCGAGCAGCTCCGCGGTCCTCAGTGCCAGGTCGGCACTGTGGCGCGGGCAGCGAGCGAGCTCGGAATCGGCATACGCGGCTGCGAGCTCGGCCTCCACTTCGCTCGCGGCCTGCGCGCCGGCAGTGCGTGCCCGCCAGACGGCAATCGCGAGGTGCAGGTCCTGGCTGTAGTGCGGGTCCGGTTCGGCGGTGGCATCGCGGCGAAGCGCGCGCAGGGCGGCTGGCGCATCCTCGAATGAGAGTTCGATCACGTGTCGGAGGGAGGCGGCGCTGCCCCAGTGCCGGGGTGCGTCCGTGAGTCGCGCCTCGAGTTGGCGTGTCTCGGCGGCGACGGCATGGGCTTCGGCGAGACGGCCCAGGTCGCGAAGCACGCGCGCGAGTCCGCGTCCGGCCTCCACCGTCAGCATCGGCAGGACCAGGCGCTTCGAAGCGTCCCACGCCTGTCGGTCCTGCGCCTCTCCCTCGTGGGGGCGAGCCACCGTTCGTAGCGCCTGTGCGGCCCGGATCTGGGCGGCGATGTGCGCCTCGTCATCGAGGCTCGCGGAGACGCGCACGCACCGCTCGGCGAGACCGACGATGTCGTCATCCCGATCCTCCTGCATCGCGCCATCGATCGCCACCTCGAGCGCAGCAAGATAGGCCCGGCGGGCGGCAGGCGATAGGCGCTCGAGTCCTCCGCTGGCCGCGGCCATCTCCTCAGCCGCGGCCACAGCCCGCTCGGCGGTCCGGCTGCCGGCAGCGGTCTCGTGGTCGAGCCACAGCTCGACATCGGCCTGCAGGGCGTCGAGTCGCACCGTCGCCTCGGGTCCCGCCGCCGGCAGCGCGCGGGCCCGGTCGAGGTGCTCGTGGGCTTCGGCGGCCCGACCGAAGCGGTACGCGGCCTGGGCCGCTTCGGTCTCCGCGTGCCGGCGCTGCGCGACATCGGCGGACTGCTCACTGACGCGGGTCCAGCGTTCGAGCGCGAGGTCCACCTCGCCGATGATGGCACCGAGCTCCCCGAGCGCGCGATCGATCCTGATCCGCGCGTCCGTGCCGGGGTCGAGTCCGTCGCTGATCGATGCAAGCAGTCGAAGATCGTCGCCGTTCAGCAGGCGCCGCCCGGGCGACGAGATCAGGCGCAACGCGATCTCGGCCGTTGGCTGGCCGGCGGCGATGCAGTGGTCTAGCGCCTCGCGCAGCATCTTCACGTCGTCGCCGGCCGTCGCCTCGATCCGGTCGGCGAGGCGCGCATGCAGGCGCCGGCGAGCGCTGACCGGCAGGCTTGCCGCCGCGGCTTCACGGATGAGGTCGTGGGCGGGGCGGATCGTCCCGCTGACTTCGACGCCCAGACCTCGAGCGACGAGCTCCCCGGACGCCTGGTCGACGCGGCTGACCTCCCACCCGAGCAGTTCGGCAATCTCGTCGATCGGGAACGGGCGGGCGCCAACGGCCAGAGCGGCGAGCAACGCGCCGGCCTCGCGGCTCAGGGCCCGGAGTCGCTCGGCGATGAGCCCCGACGGCTCGATGTCGCCGCCGCTCCTCGCCAGCGCGTCCAGCCAGAACGGCGAGCCTCGAGCGCGCCGCCACAGCGCCGCGGCCGCGGCCTCACTCAGGCTGTCGTCGATCGCACGGGCCAGCGACAGGCCGTCCTCGAGGGGCAGCGGACCGAGCTGGATGATCGCGCGCCGCTCGGGCGGCAGCGTGCCTTCGACCGTCGACCTGAAGGCCGTGCCGGCAGCCGACGGGCGAGCGACAGCGATCACGCTCAGCGATTGGCGCGTCGGCTCAGCCGCCCGAAGCAGGTAGTGGATCAATCCGAGGGACTTGTCGTCGACCCACTGGAGGTCGTCGACGGCGACCAGGAGCGGCCCATGCGACGAGAGCGCTCGATGTGCTGCCTCGAAGATGCGAAGAGGCGCGCGAGTCACCTGATCGCGTCCGCCGAACACCAGCTCACCGAGGCTGTTGCCATGGACGGGCACGGTCGACAGGTGGCGGATGACCTCGCCGGCAGCGGCCAACGGGACCGCCTGATTGGGCTCGAAGCCGACGACGCGGACGAGTGGCGCGGTGTGCGGCCCGGCCAGAATTTCCGCAAGCAGCCAGGTCTTGCCGCTGCCTGGCTCGCCGACGACGAGCGCGGCACTGGGCTTCCGATCGTGACTCGACTGCCGGATGAGGGCAGAGACCTCCGACAGTTCCTGCCCACGCCCGACGAACGGCGCGCTCATGGGTCAAAGGTAAACGCGATCAGCGGGCGATCAAGGTGCCCGCGACGACTCCCGGCCTCATCGGACCGGCCCGATGAGGCGAGCACGTCGCGCATCAGGGACGAGAGGCATGTTGACGACGTCGACGCTGCGCACCGCGAGCTGGCGCGCGAAGCAGCTCGCATCGCGCAGGGCGCAGCCGTTGCCGTCGTTGTTGAAGTACGCGAACCCCGTGGCGTCGCGGCCCCAGCCTGCCTCCACGCGCTCGGACCAGCGTTCGAGCTCGCCCAGGCCGTAGCAGGACCTCGGCTTCGCCCGACCCGCGTGGAATCGGAAATAGCCCCAGTCGGCCGTCCGCCAGAGCGGCGTGATCGGGCCGCGCCGATCGGCCACGCAGAGAGCCACGTTGCGATCGGTGAGGGTGCGCCGCAGGTCGTCGACGAACCACGAGCCGTGGCGCGGCTCGACCGCGAGCCGCAGACCGGTTGGGAATGCATCGAGCGTCTCCTCGAGCGCCGGCAGGTCGACCTCGAGGTCCGGCGGGAGTTGGATCAGGATCGGCCCGAGGTGGGATCCGAGCTCGCGGGCCCGCTCGACCAGGAGCTCGACCGATGACCGCGGCTCCTTCAACCGCTTGACGTGCGTGAGGTAGCGGCTGGCCTTCACGGCGAACAGGAAACCGGCAGGCACCCGCGCCGCCCAGGACCGGAAGGTCGAGGCCGGCGGCATCCGGTAGAACGTGACGTTCAGCTCGACGGTATCGAACGCCTGCGCGTACCACTCGAGCTCGGAGCCGCGGGCCGACGGCGGATAGAAGCGACGACGCCAATGCTCGTACAAGAAGCCGGACGTGCCGATCCGGATGGCCATCGATCCACCTGTCTGGGCCTCAGAAGCCGTGCCTCAGCCGAAGAGCTCGCCGCCGGTGACCGGGATCACCGCGCCGGTGATGTAGGACGCGGCCGGCGATGCCAGGAACACGAACGCCGGCGCCAGCTCGACGGGTTGGGCCGGCCGCCCAAGCGGCGTGTCGCCGCCGAACGTGCTCAGGTGCTCCGGATCCGTCGTCGCCGCGACGAGCGGCGTCCAGACCGGCCCCGGGGCGACGACGTTCACGCGGATTCCCCGCGAGGCGAGCATGCGGGCCAGCGCCTGCGAGTAGGTCACGAGCGCGCCCTTGGTCGTCGCGTACGCCAGGAGGTTCGCCGACGGCTCGCGGGCCTGGATCGAGCTGACGTTGATGATCGACGCGCCCGGCTCCATGCCCTTGACGGCCTCACGGCACATCCAGAACGTCGCGGTGGCGTTCGTCCGAAGGGTCCGTTCCCATTCGTCGGTCGACACCTCCTCGACCGCCTCGAATCGCTGCTGGTACGCGGCGTTGTTGACCAGAACGTCGACCCGCCCGAGCTCGTCCCGTGTCTGCTCGACGATCCGGCGGCAGTGCCGCTCATCCTGGAGGTCGCCGGCGACGACGACGGCCCGACGGCCTTCCGCCTCGACCAGGTCGATCGTCTGTCGTGCATCGTCGTGGGCGTCCAGGTAGGAGATGACGACATCGGCGCCTTCGCGCGCGAACGCCAGGGCGACGGCCTTGCCGATCCCGCTGTCCGCGCCCGTCACGATCGTCGCCAGACCCGCGAGAAGACCATGCCCCACGTACGACGTCTCGCCATGGTCTGGCCGCGGCTCGAGGCGAGCATCGCGTCCCGGGAGCTCCTGCTTCTGGAACGGGAATGGTGGACGGGGATAGGCATTCCGGGGGTCGACGATCTGGCGGCCGGTGCCAGGGGTTGAGCGGGGTCGGGAGTCGACGGTCATCGGTTGCCTCCTGAGCCATCCGATAGGAAAGACCGCGGGGTCGCATGTGATGCCCTGACCCTAGCGAGGGCCCGCCGTCACCGATCCAATGAAATGGCTCGCTCAGGTTGCAGGTCCATCGCGCCGCCGAGCGGCCCGCTTCCAAGCCTCGGGCGTCCCGTCGCGGACGACACGTCACCGCGGACTCCCAACCCTGGTGGCGTTTGCTGGCCGAGTCCTGGCAGCCCGCCGCAACGCATCTGAGAGATCGCTCCGGGACGCTTGCATCCGCCTGATCACCGGAAGCCCGAGATGATGCATCCGGCTCGACGTCGACCCAGGCGGCGTCCGGGACCTGGCCGACGTCGTGGTCGGCCCACAGTCCGGAGGGGCGGCCGGTCGGCCGCCGCTCCGTCACCGGACCGGATGCTACGGAGGACCCCGATGGATGCCATCGCGTTGCTCGAAACCGACCACCGGAAGGTCAAGCGGCTGCTCAACGAACTCGAGTCCACGACGGAACGCGGTGTCAAGACGCGAACGGAGCTGTTCGCGACGATCAAGGGCGAGCTGACCCTTCACGAGGTCGTCGAGGAGGAGATCTTCTACCCGGCGCTGAAGTCCCATCCGAAGGCCCAGGACATCGTCCTCGAGGCCTATCAGGAGCACCACGTCGTCGACCTGCTGATGGGCGAGTTGGAGGCCCTGGATGTCAGCGATGAGACGTGGGGCGCAAAGGCGATCGTGATGAAGGAGAACATCGAGCACCACATCGATGAGGAGGAGGGCGAGATGTTCACGCAGGCGCGCCGGGTGTTCGATCGTCAGGAGCTCGACGACCTCGGCGCGCGGATGGAAGCCCGGAAGGCCGCCGCCGGCCGCGAGCTCGGGATCCCCGTGGCCGCTCCACGCTGAGCATCGGAGGGCGTTGCGATGTGGAAGTCACGCCAGGACGCGGGCGGCCTGCGTCGCCTCTGGCGCGACTACAGCCTCAGCATCGTTGTCGGGATCCTGTTCCTGCTGTCGTTCGTGCTCCACGGAGTCTTCGGCTGGTGGCAGTACGTCGCCGATCAGGCGCAGAACGAGAGCCCTGCGACCTTCTGGGGCCCGGACGGTTTCGTCGTCTATTTCGGCGAGTGGACGTTCCAGAACTGGCAATCCGAGTTTCTCGAGGTCCTCCTCCTGATCGTTCTCACCGCTTCCCTCGTGCACAAGGGAAGCCACGAGTCGAAGGACGGTGAGGAGGAGATCAAGGCTCGCCTCGGTCGCATCGAGAAGCGGCTTGAGCAGCTTGCAGACAAGGAATCGTGAGATGGACGCGGTGCAGGAATCGAATCGACCGACCGTACTCGACCGCTCGTCGGACGTGCCCCCGTTCAATGCGCGTCCCCTGGCGGCCCGCGAGAGTCGCGACAGCATCGAGGATATCTGGGGTCCGCGGACTCCCCACCACGGCGCCTGGCCGGTCCGCGTCGATGAGCGGGCGACCGAGGCGCCGCAGCGTTGGGTCCCGTCGGTCTGCGTCCTCTGCTCGACAGGCTGCGGCCTTGATGTCGGGGTGGCGGACGGGCGAATCGTCGGCGTCCGCGGGCGAGCCGACGACCGCGTCAACCACGGGCGCCTCGGACCCAAGGGGCTCCATGGCTGGCAGGCGAATGCCAGCCGAGATCGACTGACGACGCCGCTCATCCGCCGCGGCGACCGGCTCGTGCCGGCCACGTGGGAGGACGCAATGAGCCTGATCGTCGAGCGCTCGCGAGATGCGATCGATCGGTTCGGGCCTGGCTCCCACGGCTTCTACAACTCCGGGCAGCTGTTCCTCGAGGAGTACTACACGCTGGCATTGGTCGCCGAGGCGGGCATCGGAACGGCCCACGTCGACGGCAACACCCGCCTGTGTACCGCGACGGCCGCGAATGCCCTGATCGAGTCGTTCGGCACCGATGGAGCGCCCGGCTCGTACGCGGACTTCGACGTCACGGATGCGATGTTCCTGGTCGGCCACAACATGGCCGCGACCCAGACGGTCCTGTGGGCTCGAGTGCTCGATCGGCTCGACGGCCCGTCGCCGCCGCGGCTCGTCGTTGTCGACCCGAGGCTGACGCAGGCTGCCAGGCGGGCCGACGTGCACCTGGCGCCCAGGCCCGGAACGAACCTGCCGCTGCTCAACGGGATTATCCGGATCATCATCGAGCGGGGCTGGATCGACAGTGACTTCATCCGCGACCACACGGTTGACTTCGAGACGCTCGTGAGCTCGACCGAGCCGTGGACGCCCGATGAGGTGGAGCGCGTCAGTCACGTTCCGCGCGCCTCGCTGGAGGCCGCCGCGGAGATCCTCGGCACCTCGCAGAGCCTCGTCTCGACCTGCCTCCAGGGCGTCTACCAGTCGCTCCAGGCGACGGCCAGCGCCATCCAGGTGAACAACATCCATCTCATCCGCGGGCTGATCGGGAAGCCGGGCTCCACGGTATTCCAGATGAACGGACAGCCGACCGCCCAGAACACCCGCGAGTGCGGAGTCAACGGCGAGTTCGTGGCGTTCCGCAACTGGAAGAACCCGGAGCATGTGGCGGCGACCGCCAAGGTCTGGAAGATCGAGCCCTCGAAGCTGCCGACCTGGACGCCACCGACTCACGCGATGCAGATGTTCCAGTTGGCCGAGACGGGCTCGATCCGCTTCCTCTGGATCATCGCCACCAATCCGGCGGTCACCCTTCCCGAGACCGGCCGGATCCGGCGGATCGTCGAGAAGGAGGACCTGTTCGTCGTCGTTTCCGACGCCTTCCTGACCGAGACCGCCGAGCTTGCCGACGTGGTCCTGCCGGCCGCCATCTGGGGCGAGAAGACCGGCTGTACAACGAACGCCGATCGGACGGTCCACCTGTCCCAACAGGCCGTCGAGCCGCCGGGCGACGCCCGGAGCGACCTCGAGATCTTCCTCGACTACGCCCGGCGGATGGATTTCCGGAACATCGACGGGGAGCCGTTGATCCCATGGAACGACAGTGAGGGCGCGTTCGAGGGCTGGAAGGCGTGCAGCGCGGGGCGTCCCTGCGACTACTCGGGGATGAGCTACGCGATGCTCCGCCGTGGCCCGGTCCAGTGGCCGTGCAACGCCGAGCACCCGACGGGTCGCGAGCGCCAGTACGAGGACGGCGTCTTCAACACCGCGAGCGAGTACTGCGAGACCTACGGTCACGATCTCGCGACCGGGGCGGCGATCACGCCCGAGGAGTACGCCGCGAAGGATCCGAAGGGCCGGGCCGTCATCAAGGGCGCCGAGTACCTGCCGCCGCCGGAGGAGCCGGATGCGGCGTATCCGTTCCTGTTGACGACGGGCCGGCTGACCCATCACTTCCACACGCGCACAAAGACGGGGCGGGCGTCTGCGCTCAACGCGGCGGCCCCGACTGCCTTCGTCGAGCTATCGGAGGCGGACGCCTCGAACCTCGGGATCGGGGAGGGCGATCTCGTGGAAGTTCGGTCGCGGCGCGGCCGGGTGCGGGTGCCCGCCCGCCTCGGCGGGATCGAGCCAGGCGTCGCGTTCATCCCGTTCCACTACGGAGACGCCGGCGACGACGAAGCTCCGACGACCGCCAATCGGTTGACGCTGACCGGCTGGGATCCGGTCAGCAAGCAGCCGCACTTCAAGTTCGCGGCGGTCGCGATCGAACGCGTCGGAGGAGTTGATCGCTCCCCGGCGGAGACACCACTGGCAGGCCGGGCACGTGCGCCGGAGCTGGTCGGCGGCGGGTCGGCGCGATGAGCAGCCCCGACGTCGCGGCATCCCTCATTCCAGCCGGCACTCGGCGGCAGGTCGCGCACTACCTCCGCGCGGTCGAGGCGGCCGAGCGCGAGCTTCGTGACGCCCTGGTCCTCGTGGCAGAACGCCATGAGCGCAACTACGAGCTGTCGCATGGGGCGACGACGCTCGCCCTCTGGTCCGCCGATCACCTTCGCTGGCTGGCGCCATTGACGGCTGCCTACGGACACGGCGCCGACGACCAGGCCGCGCAGCTTCGTTCCGCCCTGCTCGGGGGCACGCGGATCGGGGCGGCGGGCGAGCTCGCCGATGCCTGCGATCTTGCCGCCCTCGTCCAGCGTGCCGAGATGCTCTGGACGATCCTCGTCCAGGGCGCCACGGCCCTCCATGAGGACGGCCTCCTCGATGTGGCATCGCGCGCCCGCGACCACAGCCGGCGCCAGCTGGCCTGGCTGAGGACGATCGTCGAGCATGAGGCGCCCGACGCCATCGCGATCGTCGCGGATCGCTCGGGACAGATCGCCGCCTCGCTCCCGAATCGGCCGACCTCGATCGGATCGATCCCGGACGCCGTCTGGGGACCAGTCGCGGCCGCCGTCGTGGTCCTCGTGGTCGGGGTGCTGGGACTCCTGGTCGGTCTCCCGTGGCTGGTGCCGAGCCTCGGGCCGTCGGCCGTTCTGATCGCCGTGACCCCGAACCACCCCACGGCCCGCGCGTGGAACACGGTCGTCGGCCATGCCGGTGGGGTGATCTCGGGCTTCATCGCCGTGGCGCTCCTCGGCGCCGCCTCCGCGCCGACCGTCCTGGCCGACCACCAGCTCGTGATCAGCCGCGTGGCTGCGGCCGTTCTCGCGATCGGGCTGACCGTCGCGGTCGGTTTCCTGGCGCGGGCGCCGCACCCGCCCGCTGCGGCAACGACGCTGCTCGTGGCTCTCGGCTCGATCGCGACGCTCCGTGACGCCCTGATCGTCATGGCCGGGATCGTGCTCACCGCAGGGATCGGCGAGGTCATGCGCGAGCTGCGCCGCAGGCGCGCGGCGCCCGGGGAGCGGATGGCCCCCAAACGGTCGATTCTCGGTCAGCGCCTTCGAGGCTGACGGCTACCGCCGAACCAGGCGCCTCAGGATCCATGCGGCGCCCGCGATCGCCGCTGCGATCAGCCCGGCCCACGCCGCGTACTGGGCGGCATGGAACGGGACCTCGATGGGTGGCGGCGGCGCGACTCCGGCCGGCTCGGACAGGTCGCGCCGGATCCGCCAGAGCGAGCCCGATCCGGCTTGGACGCGGATGCCGGCCCTCTCCGGCGCGATGTCGATCTCCCCGAAGTCGGTCACGTAGAGCGAGCCGTCCGGGCCGAAGGTGCAATGGCTCGGTCGCTCGAACCCATCGTGCGGGAGCTTGGAGGCCGGTCCCTGGATCCGGTTCACCGCGAAGTCGAGGATCGAGCGCTCCTCGAGGTCGACGCGCACGACCTTGAACCCGACAGGGGTCGCGAGGCGCGGGGTCGTGATCGGCGCGAGGTCGCCGAAGAGGGCCACGAAGGCCTGTCCGACGAACCCGAACGCGCCACCCGGTGAGATCGCGAGGCCGTTGGCCGCGGCGTGCGGCGGAAAGGACACGATCGGCATGGGCGGGTCGCTCTCGGGGAACTCCGCGAGAACGGGCTCGCGTCCCTGGCCCCCCTCGCCCCAGCGTGGGTCGTCCAGGCGGATCCCGGACGCGAAGTCCGGCCAGCCATACCAGCGACCCTCCTCGATGAGGTACAGGTCGTCGAAATCGCCGACGATATGGCGCTCGCTCCGGTTATCCATTCCGTGCTCGGTCGCGAACAGCCGCCCGTCAGGCGCGAACGCCAGGCCATACGGGTTGCGCAGGCCCCAGGCGACGACCTCGAGCGCGCTCCCATCAGGCTCACAGCGCAGGATGGCGCCCGAGGCCTTCACGTTTCCCGGGATCACCTGACCCGGCATGGTTTCCGTGCCGAATGGGACGAAGGCGCCCGTGCGGACGCTCGTCTTCAGATCGCCGAGGACGTCCCGGTCGTCGTAGTTCCGGCCGGCCAGCACGACGTCCCTGGCGGGCACGTCGTGCGCACCCGGGTTGTCCTTGAGCCAGCCGTATGCGGCATTGTCGGACCCGACGACCCCGGCGTTGGTAACGCTGCCGACGCCGAAGTACACCTTGCCGTCGGGCCCGAGCAGCGGGTGGTTGGTCTGGTGATCGCCCCGGCCCGGCAGCGCATCGACGATCGTCCGCACGGTCCCGTCCGGTTCGATCCGGACGACCCGGTCCGTGTTCGTGACGATCAGCGCGTCGCCGACGAAGACGGCCCCGGTGACCGCGCCCGTCTCGACCCAGTCGGCGCCCTTGAAGGTGTGGATGCGGGCGAGGTCGTCGCCTGCCGGGCTCGCGGCGCGAGACTCGCCGGCCGCGCCCCCGTCGGGCCCGCGGATGTCGACCCGGCGGATCCCGGGCGGGTCGTCGACCTTGTGGCCCGACTCGACGACGTAGGCGGCGCCATCGGGTCCGAACGTCGTCATCACCGGAGCACTCAGCCCGGCCGCGACGAGCTCGGCACGGTAGCCCGTCGGCAGCAGGATGTCTGATGGCGCGAACCCGCGCGGACCGCGCCGCTGGACCTTCCTCCCGTACCGCTCGACGAGCGGCATGAGCGGCTTCGTGAGCCAGGCCAGGGCCCGCGGAACGTCGATCGCCGCCGGCGGCCAGAGCTGAGATCGCCGCCCCATGTCGTCGTGCTGGGGCGGAGGCGTGGTGGTCATGCCGGAGTCTCCGTTGGGCGGCCGATCGGGGCCGCGTGCATGAGGAGCGGGATGATGGCCGCCACGGACGCCAGCGCCGACAGCACGAGCGCCGGACTGAAGCCGGCGGCGTCGATCAGCGGGCCGAGGGCGCCCCCGGCCGCCGCGGCAAGACCGGTCCCCAGGTTTGCGATGGCCATGAGCCGTCCAGCGTCGTCGGGCGCGACCAGCGCGGTCGTTGCCGACCAGTTGGCGGTCACGAACGCGGCGGTGCCGACGGACATGAGGAGACCGCCGGCCACGACCCCGGCGATGCCGGCGGACGGGACGAGGACCGCGATCCCGATCGCGCTGATCGCCGCCCCCGCGACCATGACATCGCGCGCGCGGAGCCGGTCCGCCGCCCAGCCGGCCGGGATGGCGCAACCGGCGGTGGCGAGCGTGAAGACGGCGAGCAGGCCCGCCGCGTCAGTGACCGCGCGCGCCGGGTCGAGGTCGAGCCGCTCGGCGACGAGCAGGACCAGGAAGCGTCCGACGCCGTAGGTGGCGAACAGGAAGAGGAAGCGGGCGAGGATCAGTGCGGCGAATCCCGGCGGAATTCGGACCCCCGCGCGCACCCCTGCCCGGACCCCCGCGACAGGCGGAACGAGAACAAGAATCAGCACGACGGCGAGCCCGAGCAGCACGGTAATCGCCGTCGCGGCGTT
>DATNBW010000179.1:0-2136 GCA_035607275.1 Verrucomicrobiia bacterium
CCGAAGGCCCGCTCCACGATCTCGGCGCAATCCAGATCATCAACTCCGACTCGCAGGGCATGGGCCGGATCATGGAGACCGTGCGCCGCTCGCTTCAGCTTGCCAGCGTGCTGACACGCTGGCGTGGTAGCACGCTGAAACGGCGAGGCGTCGGGGATGGCGCCGATGGGCCCGACGACAACGAACGTGTCCTGCGCTACCTCGCCAAGGTCACGATCGAGCCGGCGATCACCCACGGAATCGCCGATCACGTCGGGTCGCTGCGCGCCGGCCGGCTCGCCGACATCGTCCTCTGGAAGCCGGCGTGGTTCGGGGCCAAGCCGGAGCTCGTGCTGAAGTCGGGGGTCGCGGCCTGGGGAGCGCTGGGCGAAGGCAACGCCACGGTCGAGCGGGCCGAACCGAGCCGCTATCAGGCCGACTGGGGCGGCGCTGCCGGGCTCGCCCCGAGGCTCGGGGTCACGTTTGCCGCCGCGGCGGCGGCGGATGCCGTCCGTCGTCGCTCGGTCGGTGGCCGCGAGGTCGTCCCGATCGGGCCGACGCGCGGTCTGACGCGAACGGACCTGTGCCTGAATCGCGCGACCGCCGCGATCGAGATCGACGTCGCCGACGGCTGGGTGACCCTCGACGATCGGCGCCTGGCGATCGATCCGGTCGACGAGGTGCCGCTCAGCCGGCGCTACTTCCTGCGCTGATCGTGGCGGCCTCGGCCGCGGCCGGGGCGGCGGCCCGGGCGTCGGCCGGTCATGCCCAGATGTCGCCGATCGTGAAGCCGTCCGGGAACGGGTCGGTCGGGTCGACGACGTAGTCCGCGATCCCCGTGATCCACGCCTGGCCGCTGATCTGGGGAACGACCGCCGCCCGGTCGCCGACCCGCCCCTCCTCGAGCAGACGGCCCGTGAAGACGGTCCCGAGGATCCCCTCGTGGCGGAAGTCCTCCCCGATCGCCAGCCGGCCGCGAGCGTGGAGCGTCGCCATCCGCGCGGAAGTGCCGGTGCCGCACGGTGAGCGGTCGATCGCACCGGTCCACGTGGCCGGGCGGTCCCAGTCGAATGCACCGGTCGACACCGTCACGACGTTACGCATCGAGTTCGACGGGTCGTGAGGCGGTCCGCTCAGCTGGCCGATCGTGATCCCGGCGAACCCCGGCTGCTCGGGGTGGACGACCGGGAGCTGATCGTTCGCCGCCGCCTTGATCATCTCGGTGATCCGGACGATGTCGGCGCCCTCGTCGGGCGTCAGACGCAGCCCGAACGGCTCGGCCGACGCGATCACGTAGAACATCCCGCCGTAGGCGACATCGACGGTCACCGAGCCCAGGTGCGGCACTTCGACGATCGCGTCGAGGTGCGTGGCGAACGCCGGCACGTTCCGGAACGTGACCCCGGTCACCTTGCCGGCGGCGCAGTCGGCCCGGATGCGGATCAGTCCGGCGGGCGCCTCCAGCGTCAGCTCCGTGACGGGCTCGACCATCGGCACCATCCCGGTCTCGAGCAGGGCCGTCACGACGCACATCGTGTTCGTGCCGCTCATTCCCGGGTATTCCACCTGCTCCATGATCACGTAGCCGGCCGCCGCCTCGGGATGGGACGAGGGTAGGACGAGGTTGCAGTTCGCCGCCGGATAGCCGCGCGGCTCGCGGACCATCCGGAGACGAAGGTCGTCGCGGTTGGCCTGGAGCCACGTCATCGCGTCGAACATCGAGCCGCCCGGGACGCCCTCGATTCCGGCGACGATCACCCGGCCGGGCTCGCCGCAGGCGTGAAGATCGACAGCCCGGATCCTCGGGCCGAGACGGATCGGCGGGTCGGAAGCGGCAGGTTTCACGTGAAGCACCCTAGCGGCCGGTCATCGTCCCCGTTGTGCGTCGGCCATCTCGCGGGCGATGTCGCGCTTGGCGTCGCGGTCGGCGATGTCGCGGCGTCGATCGAACAGGTTCTTGCCGCGAGCCAGTCCGAGCTCGAGCTTGGCTCGCCCCTTGCCGGTCAGGTACAGCCGGAGCGGCACGATCGTCTGGCCTTTCGCCTTCGTCCGGCCCAGGAGCTCGTCGATCTCGGAACGGTGGAGGAGCAGCTTGCGGACCCGCTTGGGCTCGTGGTTGTAGCGGTTGGCCTGCTCGAACGGCGCGATGTGGGCACC
>DATNBW010000183.1:0-10923 GCA_035607275.1 Verrucomicrobiia bacterium
CACCTACGACCAGTTCCGCTACGCGTTCGCCAACGCCGTGAGCGAGGACGAGGCCCGCGAGCTGTACGAGACGTACGCGGTCCCGGCACCGGGCGGGCCCCTCTTCCAGGCCGCGTTTGCCAACGTCAATCCGTGGACCGAGGCCAAGGTCGACACCAAGAACCCCGAGCGCGGGCCACTCCTGATCCTCGACGGCGAGCTCGATCACGTCGTGCCGTGGTCGATCGCGAACGCCTCGTACAACCGCCAGAAGCGGAACGCAGGCGTGACCGAGATCGTGAAGGTCGCCGGCCGCGGCCACGCGCTCACGATCGACAGCGGCTGGCGCGAGGTCGCGGACCTGTCCCTCGCGTTCATCGGGCGGTTCGTCGAGCCGCGCCCGGCCGAGACGCAGGAGCTGGCGGGCGCCGGCGTCGGCTGAGTGCGGCCGGGATCCTCTGACGACCGGCCGTCAGTGGAGGTGGTCCTCCCAGTCGTCCGGGACGCGGCCGGCCGGTCCGGGCACCGGCTGGGCGAGCGGGTGATGACGTGGCGGCGCCAGCACCGGGCCGGCGAAGTCCTGCTCGGCGACGTAGTCCCAGAACCAGTTCTCGCCCGGCTCATAGCTCTGGACGACGGGGTGCGCCTCGGTGGCGGCATGCCTGCTGGCGTGCTGCGACGGCGACGAGTCGCAGCAACCGACATGACCGCAATGTGCGCAGCGTCGGAGATGGAACCACCAACCGCCCGAGGCGAGGCACTCGACGCAGCCCGGGCCGCTCGGCGGAACCGCCGGATCGATGTCATCCAGCGCAGTCATGTGTCGCCTCCGGTGACGTCGTCAGGTGCCGATCTCAACGAATGCTGACTGTACGGCTCTGCGAGGGTCCGCGCGTCCGCGCCCGGCCGAGCCGGCGCTTCGGTGCCGTCGCCGTCGGGCGACGACCCGCGGAATCCCGGGCGTTCGAGACATCCGCGAGACGGCTCGAGGTCAGACTTCCGCCAAATGTGGATAAGCCACTTGACTCACTTGGGCACTGTGGATATACCGCAGAAACGCCGGTGCCGTGGCACCGCCGGCGGAACGCAATCCAGGCATCACCGGACGAGAATCCGGCCGCGCGCGGATGCCCCGACCACGGGGACGCACATGTGGGGCACATCCAGGTCGCTCGCGGGCTTGCCGATCATGGGGTCGGCTCGGCCTGACGTTCCGTGCTCGGGAGCGCCGGACGGGTCCTGACCCGTCCAGGGCGGCGATGCTCGAGCAACCATTCGCCGATCGAGCCGGGATCCGGATCTGCCTGCTCGGCGGGTTCCGCATCCTGAAGGGCCCACGGCCGGTCTCGGTTCGTCCCGGTGGCAAGGTCGAGAAGCTCGTCGGGACGCTCGCGTTCCGCGCGACGGAGGGTGTCGATCGCGACGAGCTGCTCGGGCTCGTCTGGCCGGAGAGCGACATCGAGCTGGCCGGCCAATCCCTCAACAGCCTGGTCCACTCGTTGACCCGATCGCTCGCCGACGCGCTGTCCGGCCACCCGCCGGTCGTCCGGCGGGCCGGACGCTACTGTCTCAACACCGACGAGGGCGTCGCGGTCGATGTCCGGCAGTTCGATGCGGCCGTCGACGCGGGCGACCGCCAATCCCGGATCGGTGACGTCGGCGGCGCCATCCATGCGTATCTCGACGCCGTTGGCCTGTACGCCGGCGACCTCGCCATCGGCTCGGGCGTCCAGCACCTCATCGAACGGGAACGGCTCCGGGCGCGGGTCCTGTCGGTGTACGCGCACCTGGGCGATCTTCATTTCGCGGCCGGCGACTACGAGAAGACCCTGCGCAGCGCCCTCCAGCTCCTCGCCTGCGACCCCTGTCGCGAAGACGCCCATCGTCTCGCGATGCGCTGCTACGTTCGCGTCGGCCAGCGCGCCCAGGCGCTCCGCCAGTACCGCATCTGCCGCGAGGTGCTGGCGCTCGAGTTCGAGGCCCGCCCGGAGGACTCGACCGATGAGCTGTACCGGCTGATCCGGACCGACCCCAGCCGGGTGTGAGCCGGATCTGAGGGTCTGAGCGGGGTCGGCGCCGGATCTGCGCCGGATCCGAGCCGGATCGCCGGTCGCGCGCCCGACCCGCGGGCGCTTCCTCAGCGCAACTTCATCCCGACGTCAGGTTTCATCCTGGGCGCGACACCTCGTCTGCTGAGCGACACCTCAGCCTCCGGGCCTACAACGATGGTCGTCGTCGAGTCGCCCGTGATGGAGGCGTTGTGTCCGACCTACTCGGGCCCAACTCCTTGGCCGCGACGCGGCACTACGTCCTCGTCCTCCGCCTCGTGCTCGGGCCGAGCCAGCGAGATGTCTACGGAGAGGTTCTCGATCCGGAGACGGGCAAGAGCGATGCGTTCGTCGGACTGACCGGCCTCGGGTTGGTCCTCGGGGGCTGGCTCAAGGACGCGGAGCGGTCACGGATCGGGGCGCCGGACAGGCGACAGCAGCGGCGGACGAGGACCCGCCGGGACGACGGCGGCCGCGAAGCCGAGACGGGAGGGACCTGATGCCGAGACCATCGCTTCCGGATCGATCCGCAGCCGTCCCGTCCCGACCCCCTGCGCCCGGATCGAGGTAGCGATGGCCACGCACCACGCGATCACCGCGGTCGCGGATGCGCTCGTCCAGGTCCTGGAGAGTCGGTTCAGCCCCCAGGACTTCAACAACAACACGCTCGAGTTCAAGGTCTACCTGGCGAGTGACTTCGCGACCCCGATGGACGCGGGTGTCTCGATCTTCCTCTACCGCATCTACGTGAACCATAACCATCGCAACCCCGCGGGGCGGATCGACGTCAACGGCCGCCGGTTCCGGCCGCAGCTCCCGCTCGACCTCTACTTCCTGCTCACCGCGTGGGCCAAGGATGCGTCGCTCCAGCACACGATCGCGGGCTGGATGATGCGCGTCCTCGAGGACATGCCGAGCCTGCCCGCGGGCCTGCTCAACCATCGCGGCGTCGAGATCTTCCAGCCCGACGAGACCGTCGAGCTGTCCACCGCCGAGCTGGAGACGGAGACGCTCTTCCGGATCTGGGAAGTGATCGTCAACAACGCCTACCAGATCTCGATCCCGTATGTCGCGCGGAACGTGAAGGTCGAGTCCGACGTGTCGAGCGGCTTCGGCGACCCGGTCCAGCGCCGCGAGTTCGACGGCCGCTCGCTGGTCCGAGCGTGACCACGGGCCTGGCTCCGGCGATGAGGCCGCTCGAGCGGGTGATCGTCAACACCGCGCTCGGGATTCGATTCTGGGACGGTGCCCGTGGCGTGCCCGTCGGCGACGGGCTGGTGGTCCATGCACGCCTGCCCGGCGCCGTCAGCCGGCCCGGCCGAGCGTCACCGACCCGCTCGGGCGTCTACGCGTTCCACAGCTTGCCGGGTCTCCGCGGGTACGAATATCCGGCGAACCCCTCCGTGGGCCTCGGGAGTCCGCCGACGACCCGGCGATACATCGTCGACGTCGTCGACACGCTCGGCCGGTTCCAGCCGGTGGCGTTCGGTGTCGACGCGCCGCGGGCCGGGATCTTCCCGACCGACGGCCCGGCGTCGAGCCCGCCCGGAGACGCCGCGCCCGGCTTCTTCCTGTTTCCGGCGGTGACCGCGACCGCGCCGTCGTCGATGGCGGTCGTCCGAGCCGAGGTGCACGACCGCTCGACCGACGAGCCGGCGGGCAACGCGGTCGTCGAGCTCACGTTGCCGGGCGGGCGGCGCGAGTACGGGATCGCGGGCGACGATGGGCGGGTCGCGCTGGTGTTCCCGCACCCGCGCTTCGAACCGACGGTGCTGTCGCCACCGCCGACCGCCGACGACGCGCGCGAGCCCGCGAGCTGGGCGGCGTCGGTCCGCGTCCGGTTCGACCGGCCTGCCCAGGTCCCGACGGCGCCCGGCCTGCCGCCGGACCTCGGGAGCCTGTTCGGCCAATCTCCGGCACCCATCTGGGCGACGGCGGCGGGCCCGCCCGCAACCGAGCTCGGCGTGACCCTGGTACTTGGCCAGGAAGCCGTCCTGCGAACGGAGGGGGAGTCACGACTCCTCGTCGACTGACGATGGACCAGTCTCAAGGGAAGGATCGACATGCCTGAATACCTGGCACCCGGCGTCTATGTCGAGGAAGTCAGCTTCCGTCAGAAGTCGATCGAAGGCGTGAGCACGAGTGTCGCGGGCTTCATCGGCCCGACCCGGTTCGGGCCGGTCGGCGACACCCCGGAGCTGCTCACGAGCTTCAGCGACTTCACCCGGATCTACGGCGGGATCGACCGCCTCGAGTTCGGCGGCGAGGAGGTCGTCAACTACCTCGCTCACGCGGTCCGCGCCTTCTTCGACAACGGCGGCGCGCGGCTCTACGTCACGCGGGTCTACGAGCCCGCGGTCGACGAGTCGCCCGGCGAGCCGAACGATGGCAAGGCGTTCGCCGTGCTCGACTCGGCGGGCGAGGGGATCCTCCGGGCGCGCTTCCCGGGTCGCACGGGCAACATGGCGGTGACCTTCGCCGTCCACGCGTCCTCGAACATCCGGGTCGGGCCCGTCCTGAATGGCGTCCGCGACAAGGACGTCGTCCTGGCCGTCTTCGCGAGCGACCAGGACGCGGCCAACGGGAGCTACGACATCGCCGACGACGGCATGGCCGTCACCCTGACCGGTGCCGACGGCGTGGCCCGGGCGATCACCGACGCCGAGTTCGACGACGCGCGGATCCACCGCCTGACGGTGACGGTCACGGTCCATCGGTCGGGTCTGTTCGAGGACGACATCGTCTTCGACGACCTCGTTCCGGCACGGGATACCCGGAACTCCCTGCCCGACCTGTTCGTGGCCGATCCTCGCTCGCGGAACGCGGCCCTGACCGTGCCGTTCGAGCTGGACACCGATCTCACGTCCGGTGCCGAGATCCTCGCGCTGCTCGTCGGCGACAACGTCCTCGACAACGTCGGACAGGCCCAACGAACGAAAGCGGAGCTTCTCCAGCAGTCGCCCGACGGCGAGATCCCGTCCGCTGCGTCGATGACCCGGACGCTCATCATGGCCGGCGGGAGCGACGGCGTCCTGCCCACGGCCGTGACCTTCGAGGGCGAGGACGACACCCCGATCAAGACCGGTCTCAAGACGTTCCAGGACATCGACGAGATCTCGATCGTCGCCGCACCCGGGGCCACCGCCAACTACGGCGACAACCCGCAGCGCGCGGAGGCGATCGTCCAGGCCCTGATCGCCCACTGCCAGATCGTGATGAAGTACCGGGTTGCGGTCCTCGAGTCGCCGGACAACCAGATCCTGTCGGAGGTCCGCAACTTCCGGGGCAAGTTCGACTCGACCCACGCCGCGCTCTACTACCCGTGGGTCACCGTGGTCGATCCGATCGACCCGGAAGGCCGCCGGGAGATCCAGGTCTCGCCGTCCGGGTTCGTCAGCGGGATCTATGCCCGGACGGACATCCTGCACGGCGTGTTCAAGGCCCCGGCGAACGAGGTCGCCGTCGGGGCGATCGACTTCGAGCGCCTGCTGAACAAGGCCGAGCAGGACGTCCTCAATCCGCTGGGCATCAACTGCTTCCGATTCTTCGAGAACCGCGGCTTCCGGCTGTGGGGGGCGCGGACGATCAGCTCGGATCCCGAGTGGAAGTACATCAGCGTCCGGCGCTACTTCGCCTACCTGTCGCACTCGATCGATCGCGGCACCCAGTGGGCCGTGTTCGAGAACAACTCGGAGCCCCTCTGGGCGAACGTCCGGACCACGATCGAGGACTTCCTCGTGAACGAGTGGCGCAACGGCGCGCTGCTCGGCACCAAGCCCGAGGAGGCGTTCTTCGTCCGGTGCGATCGCTCGACGATGACCCAGTCGGACCTCGACAACGGGCGGTTGGTCTGCCTGATCGGGGTCGCCGTCGTGAAGCCGGCCGAGTTCGTCATCTTCCGCATCGGCCAGATGACGGTCGGCAGCAAGCACTGACCCAGCCCGCCAGGGACGCGCATGAAGAGAGGTCGAGACGATGGCCGTCCAACGAGACAACCCGTACGGAGCCTTCAACTTCCAGGTGACCGTCGACCGGATCGGCGGGGGTGACGCGTCGGCCGTCGCGGCCGGCTTCCAGGAGGTGAGCGGCCTCGGCACGGAGGTCACGATCGCCGAGTATCGCAACGGCAACGAGAAGGAAAACCACGTCCGCAAGATGAACGGCCTGTACAAGACGAGCGACATCACGCTCAAGCGCGGCGTCATCGGGGTGACCGACTTCTTCGCCTGGATCCGCGATACCCGCGATGGCGTCCAGGCCGTTCCTCCGGTTTCGCTCAAGATCGAGCTCCTGGACGAGGCGCACACCGCGACCGTCATGACCTGGAAGCTCACGGCCGCCCGGCCGATGAAGTACACCGGGGCCACGCTGAACGCGAAGACCGGGACCGATGTCGCGATCGAGGAGCTGGTCCTCGCCTGCGAGAAGCTCGACGTCGAGTAGCCCGACGATGGCTCTCGCGGCCACGCTGCCACGCCTGCCCGGGGTGTATTTCACGCCGCCCCGCCGCGAGCGGCCGATGCTTCCGCGGCTCGACGTCGCGGCGTTCGTCGGCTATGCCGAGCGCGGCCCGACCGACCTGCCGGTTCCCGTCGAGGATCCGCGCCAGTACCGCGAGGTCTTCGGCGGCGATCTCCGGCTGGCGCGCGACGCCCGGGGCGAGGTCGTCTACGCGAACCTGCCGTCGGCGGTCGGATCGTTCTTCGCGAACGGAGGCCGGCGCTGCCACGTGGTTCGCGTCGCCGGTCGCGACGCGACGCCGGCCCGGTTCGTGCTGCCGGGGCTGATCGCGATCGACGCCGCCGGCGATCCGCACGAATCGACCGTCGAAGCATCGTCGGTCGGACGCTGGGCGAACACCCTCCGGATCGCGACCCGCCTCCGGTCCCTGCCGCTGGCCGCGGCCTCCTTCCAGATCCGCGAGGACGGGCTGGACTGGTCGGTCGGGCGCGAGACGACCGCGATCCAGCCGGGCGACATCCTCCGGATCGCGAGCGGAGGCGAGCGCTGGCTCGTCCTGGTCGACGCGGTCGATACCGTTGCCGGCGGCCCGCGATCGCTGATCGTCCGCACCGGCCGCACCTGGCGACTCGCCGTCACGACAGGCAGCCCGCCGGAGGCGGTCGTCGAGATGCTTCGGATCGGGGACGGGCCGGCGCAGCCGCTCGGAGTCACGGGCGAGCTGACCGGGGATGGCCGGACCATCACGCTTGCCCTTCGAGGTCCGGGCGCAGGTGCACTCCAGGCCGGCGCGCTTCGGGCGGGCGCCGCGATCATCGTCGCGACGCCGTCGCGCCGGCTCGTGCTGACGATCGCGACCGTGCGCTCGGCCGAGGAGTCCTCGCCGCCGGGTGCGGGCATGGTCGAGATCACCGCCGGGCCGGCCGTCGAGCTGACGCCGGCGAGCCTGCCCGCGACCTCGCCACCGACCGGGCCGACGAGCGTTGAGCGGCTGAGGTTCGAGGTCCTGATCCGATCCGCCGATCACGTCCGGACAGCGCTGACGGACCTCGCGTTCGGTCCGGGCGGCCCGCGCTGGTGGGAGGACCTGGTCCTGCCCGAGTCGAGCCCGGCGTTCAGGACAGGGGCCGGCGCGACGGCCGCGGCCGAGTCCGGGCGGGGGACGGCGGCGGCGATCACGGCCGCGTTCCGAGCTCACCGCAGCGGCGCGCGTCCGCGAGACGACCGGGGAACGCTCGCCGATCGAGCGGTCCTCGCCGCGGATCTCGCTCCGGCCGAGACCTCCCGCGACGGACCGGGCGGACCCGTCGCGTATCTCCCGATCGGGTTGCCGGAGCTGGTCGGCGAGGGCGACTTCGTGGGACCGGTCGTCCTGGGCGACGACGATCTGGCAATCCATACGGCGGCGCCGTTCCTCGATGCGCGATTGGCAACCGTCGCGCCAGGCCGGATCGTCGACGAGGCGTTCGACCAGGCGACGATCCGGGAACGCCGCCTGGACGGGATCCACAGCATCGTCCTCGTCGATGAGGTCGCGATGCTGGCCGTCCCCGACGCCGCCCATCGACCCTGGCAGCTCCGGGCCACGGCGTTGCCGGAGGCCGTGCCACCGGCCGTGCCGGAGGCGATCGATGACCCGTGCGCTCCCGACGAGGCGGCGTTCGAGGACTGCATCCGGCTGCCGACCGTGGCGTCGGTGACCCCGACCGCCGGGTTCCGGTCGGTCTCGACGCCGGTCCTGATCGAGGGTTCGGGGTTCCTCCCGGGACCGGTCAGCGTGACCTTCGATGGGCTGCCCGCGCTCGGCGTGGTCGTGATCCGCGACGGCGTCCTGACCTGCCGGACCCCGCCCGACTCGAGCCCGCCCAGCGGCCAGCGGGGCGCCGTCGACGTCTCGGTCGTCAACCCGGATGGCGCCGCCGTGCTGTCCGACGGGTTCGTCTACCTCGTCGATCCCGGTGGGCCGGAGCTGCCCGAGCAGCTCACCGTCGCCGAGCTCGACGACGCGGACCTCCTGCCCCTTCGATCGATCCAGGCTGCCCTGATCCGGCTCTGCCATGGCCGTGGCGACATCCTCGGGCTCCTCGATCTGCCGGCGCACTTCCGCGTCCGCGAGTCCCTCGAATGGCAGGCAGACCTCCGCAACTCACTCGGTCTCGCGCGGCGGCGCGGCCCCGGTGACCGCGACCTGCCGGTCGACCCGAGCTATGCCGCCGTCTATCACCCGTGGGTGATCGTGGCCCCTGCCGGGGCAGCGGCGCCCCTCCGAGTGACCCCGCCGGACGGAGCGATCGCCGGGCTGATCGCCGCCCGGGAGCTCGCTCGCGGTGCCTGGATCGCACCGGCAAACGACGCCCTTCGAGATGTCCAGGGCCTGTCGCTCGACCTCACCCGCGACGAGTGGGCGACGCTGTTCCCCGAGCAGCTGAACCTCATTCGACGGGAGGCGGCGGACTTTCGCCCGATGAGCGCCCACACGCTCAGCGACGTCGCCGAGCTCCGCCAGATCTCGACCCGGCGGCTGCTGATGCTGCTCCGGAAAGCCGCGCTCGAGCGGGGCATGGACTACGTCTTCGAGACCAACCACGATCGGTTCCGGCAGGGCGTCGCCGCGGCGCTCGCGGCGCTGCTGAGGCGGATGAACGACGCGGGCGCCTTCGCCGGGGCAACGCCCGACGAGTCGTTCCGGGTCGACACCGGCCCGGCGGTGAATCCGCCGGAGGAGGTCGACCGCGGCAGGTTCGTGGCCGTCATCCAGGTCGCGCCGTCGGTCCCCGCCGAGTTCATCACCGTCGCGCTGACCCGGACGGCCCAGGGTTCGCTGCAGATCGCGAGCGTCTGAGATGCCGAACGAGACCTACCCGTTCGTTGCCTTCAACTTCGAGGTGCAGCTGCACATCCCCGATGCCACGAGCCTGGGGCTGTCGGACCCGCTCGTCACCGGCGCGTTCGCCGAGTGCGACGGGCTCGAGATGACGATGGAGCCGAAGAAGGTCAAGGAGGGCGGAAACAACACCTCGCAGGTCCACCTCGTCGGTCCCGTGACCTACGGCAACCTGACGCTGAAGCGCGGGATGACCCCCAACTTCGACCTGTGGACCTGGTTCCGGCTTGCAACCGCCGGGACCACGCGCGGCCTCCGGGCCCAGGGTGCCGTCGCCCTGTGGGACGGGCAGGGCCAGCTCGTCGCCGGCTTCCAGCTGGCCGATTGCCTCCCGATCAAGCTCAAGGGGCCGTCGCTCAATGCCAAGGACGGGCAGGTCGCGATCGAGGAGTTCCAGCTCTCGTATGCCTCGCTGACGCTCCAGGTCCCGGGGTGACCGCGCGATGATCGCCAAGGCCCAGCTCATCGAGATCAGCGCATTCGGAACGTCGGCCGAAGCGACCCCGGCGTCCGGCGGCGTCTCCCTGAGCCTCGACTTCAACCCGGAAACGCTCAAGGTGTCCCTCGCGAACAACAACCGCGGGGGAGGGCAGCCGGCCGGCGGTTCGGGAAAGCAGTACGTGGCCAAGGGCACGTCGAACCTGTCGGTCGAGTTCGTCTTCGACACCTCGGCCGACGACAGCGACGTCCGGGTCAAGACCGCGAAGGTCGCCCACTTCCTTGCCCCGAACAAGGACGCAACGGACGCCAAGGACCGGCGCGTCCCGCCGCGTTGCCGGTTCCAATGGGGAAGCTTCATCTTCGAGGGCGTCGTCGAATCGATGGACGAGACCCTCGACTACTTCTCGGAGGACGGCAAACCCCTGCGGGCGACCGTCTCGATCAAGCTGGCTCGTGACGAGATCGTCTTCTTCCCGCCCGCCGAGGCCGATCCCGACCGCCCGTCGCGCGGGGCGGCCGGCCAGGTCCCGCTGGCCACCGCCCGGCCCGGCGCCAGCGTCCGCGACGTCGCCGCCGGCGCCGGGCTGGCGCCCGCGTGGAAGGCCGTGGCCGCGGCGAACGGGATCGACGATCCACTTCGGCTTCGGGCCGGAGCGAAGCTCGACCTCGGGGCGGGGTTCCGGGCCCAGGCGGCGGGGTTCGCGGGCGCGGCCGTGCGAGCCGGGGCCGGGGCCGGAGCAGGCGCCCAGGCGACGGCAGGTGCAGGCGCCGGGGCGGCCGGAGGTGCGGCGGCCGGCGCGAAGGCGGGGTTCAGCGCGGGCCTCGGGGGCGGCGCGGGCTTTGGGGCGAGCGCGTCCGCGGGCGCCGGTGCGGGAGCATCCGCCGGTGCCGGCGTCGGCGCCGGGGCCGGTGCGGGTGCCTCTGCGGGCTTCGGCGCCGGGGCCGGTGCATCGGCGGGTGCCTCGGCAGGCTTCGGGGCCGGGGCCGGAGCGTCCGCAGGCTTCGGCGTCGGTGGATCGGCCGGTGCGTCGGCGGGGTTCGGCGCCGGCGCCTCGGCGGGCGCGGGGTTCGGTGCCGGGGCCGGGGTTGGCGTCAAGGCCGGAACCGGTG
>DATNBW010000208.1:0-9011 GCA_035607275.1 Verrucomicrobiia bacterium
TGTCGGCGAGCTGGTAGCTGGCGCCGAGCTCGGCGACGCAGGTGGCATCGAGCGCGCCGATGGCGTTGCCGGTGGCCTGCGCGCTGCGCGTGAACCGGATCGGCACCGTCGCGCCGCCGCCCGGCGTGCCCGGCGGACCGCTCGGCCCCGTGGGTCCCGGCGCGCCCGCGCCTGTCGGACCGGTCGCTCCCGTCGGTCCGGTCGCGCCGGTCGGCCCGGTCGCGCCGGTCGGCCCGGGCAGCGCCGGGCCGCTTGCGCCCATGACGCTCATCCCGCCGCCGTTGATCAGGCAGAAGAGCTCCTGCTGGAGGGCGGTCGGCACCAGGATCGGGCGGTCGCAGTCCTCGACCCCGACGCTACCCGGGGTCAGCGAGCCGTCGGCTTCGACGCTGAAGAGGAGGTTGCCGAGGGCGTCGAGGTCCACCTGGACGCAGGCCAGCAGGATGCAGTCGTCGTCGCAGGGATCATGGCGAAGGCGTGGCGAGACTTCCGTCACCCAGGCCGTCAGGGCCTCCCGGATCGTGTCGCAGGCCGTCGTGTCCGGCAGCCGGAACGTGGCCGCGCCGGGTGGCGAGTCCAGCGGCGGCGAGCTCAGCGGCGGCGACGAGCCCGGGGGTGAGCCGGCCGGGATCGGCAGGCCGATCGACCGCACCGCATCGAGCAGCGCCGCGCCATCGTCGTCCATCGGCGATCCGACATCCGGAACGATCTCGACCTGCCCGAGCAGGCCACCGAACTCGTGCATCCAGTCCTGGGCCGCCTGGGGCGGGCGGTCCCACGAGAACTCGACCCGGAACGTCTCGAGCGTCCGCGAAGGAGCCCGGCTTGCCTCGTCGGGAACACAGGCCTGGCCCGCGATCGGGACCAGGTCGACCTCGCACTCCGCGGGACAGAGGCGGACGAACAGGTCGTGCCGACCGCCGCCGGCCGGCGGGCTGAGCTCGTCGCGGTGGGCAGCGATCCAGCGGGCGATCTGGCCGCATTGCTCCTGTTCGACCCAGATCCACTTGCCCGTCTGGCTGATCGCGTAGCCCGGCGTGACCCGGATCTCGACGTCATCCGCGAGCGGCGCGGCATAGACGTGCAGACCCGAGACGGTGCCGGAACCATGGAGGAGCAGATTGCCGATCGCATGCTTCCACTCGAAATGTTCCTGCTCCTGCCGGAACTCATCGACGCCGAGGACCATGCCGAACGAGTAGTGGACCCGCTTGTTCGGCACGAGCGGAATCCGTTCCGTTGAGGTGGTCGCGAAGTCCAGCACGGTGCCCTCCGTCACAATGACCTCTCGCCGGGTCGATCACGGTCGGCGATGACGCGTTCGAGCGTGTGCATCGGCGGCGCGGACGCCAGGTAGCCGGTGGCCAGGTATTGGCCGTCGAGCACGGTCGCGACGAACCGACCGCCTTCGCCGACGACCGAGTCCGTCCCGAGTCGCGCCTCGCCGACCCGGAAATCGTCGTAGTAGCGGTGCACCTCGAACGAGGTGTGCGCCGGCTTTTCGAGCGTCACGATCCGCTCGACCATCGCCGCCTCCTCGGGACGCAGCCGCTCCGGAACCAGGACCTTGAATCGGTGGGCGGTCGCCGCGATCGAGTCCTCCCGAACCTGCGCTTCGGGCGTGACGTCGCCGACCGCGATCGCCCGTCCGTCGCGGGCCTGGAACCTCTCGACCAGGCGGACCTTGGACGGCCTGCCCGGGGCCAGGACGTAGTCGTGGAGCAGGTCCTCGAGCTGGTCCTCGCGGGTCGACGGGTCGGGGTAGCGGAGCCCGTACCGGCGGAGCTCGTCCCGGAGCGCGGGGTCGAGCCGGGTCGCCCCCGCGCGGAACGCGTCGAGGGTCTCCTCCAGGCACGGATCGAGCAGCAGGGTCAGCGCGAACCGGATCCCCGTCAGCGTGCCGCGTCGCTCATAGAGCTTGCGCGCGAATCGAATGAACAAGCGGCGTCGATCCGCCGCCGGCCGGTCCCACGTCATGCGCCGATGGACGTGCAGCGGATCGGGCCGCCGCCCATCCGTGTCCGTGCGGCGGGCCTGGATCCGGGCCCACATCGGATCGACGAGCAACCCGACCCAGCCGGCGAGCCAGTCGAGGGTCTCCGGTGGTGCGGTCCGCGGATCGAAGAGTCGCGAGGCGAAGGCGATCTTGCCCTCGATCTCGCTGTTGAAGCCCTCCGCGTTGGCGAGCAGGCGCTCGGTGAACCCGGCCGAGGCGGTGTCGTCCTGGTAGACGCCCGGCAGGTAGCGATCGACATACGAGAAGCGCGGGTAGTAGAGGCGAGCCGCCCGGATCCAGGGTGTCGCTCGGCCGTCCCCGGTGAGCGTGAGCTCGACCTCGAGGAAGCGGCCGCGTGCCCCCTGGAAGAGCGTCTCCCAGGTTCCGAGCCCGGCGGGCGCCGCGGCTCCGGCCTCGGTGTCGCGGACGAACGGCTCGTAGAACGGCAGCTCCGCGCCGGCCGGTCGGAGATAGGGAGACGGGTCGACCGAGAACGGCGTGCTCGGCAGCTCGGCGAGCTCGTTGGCGGCGCGCGATCGGACCGACAGGGATGTTCCCGGCGGCAGGCAGCCGTCGAGGAACAGCCGGTGCCACACGCAATCGTGGATCCGGCTGTCGAACGCCAACCCCCGGGCGAGGGAAGACCCGGGGGCGAGCAGGCGGAGCGTCGCCTCGCGCACGTGTCGGGGCTGGTCCAGGACCTGGAGGGGCGCCCACCGGACGTGAAGGTCGTCGTCCAGCCGCCCTGGGACGAGGTCGTACCAGACGCCCTGTCCCGGGCCCGCAGCCGACGGCGAGACGCCGATCGCCCGGCCTCCGAAGGCGTGCATCGGCAGGTGTTCGACCCGGAGCTCGAGGGTCAGATCGAGCGCGCTGTACGCGAGGTCGAAGCCGACGACCTGCGCGCCGTCGTCGCCGGCTGCGTACAGCCGGCCGCGGCCACCCGTTCCCGCGGTCTCGTCGTCGACATAGGCGATGTCGTACGCGCTGAGATCCAGCCGGTCGATCCGCCGGCCACCGCCGATTTCGACCGGAACATCCGCCGCCAGCGGCGTCGACGCTCCGATCCGATCCGCGAGCCGGTAGCGGACGACGGTCGAGGCCCGGTCAGCCGGACGACGGTCGAGGATCAGGACGGACCCGTCGGGGAGGCCCTCGATGCTGACCGGATCCGTGGCGGAGACGGGAAAGCCCGTCGGGAAGGAGCGCGAAGGCCGGACGACCGCCGAGCCGCCGGCCGGCCGGAACTCCGCCGCATCGGACGGCTCGATGGTCACGAGCTGGCCCGCCGTCGTGACCATCTGGAAGTAGCGATCGAGGCCCCAGTAGGCGTGGTGCTCGCGATCGAGGATCCACAGACCCCCGCCCGGTGCCGCGCACAGGTCGAACGGGGTGAAGTCGATGGCGGCGGGGAAGCCGAGCTCGAGCGGCGGCCCGCCGGCGTGCAGATCGAACAGGAGGAGTCGCCGGCCGCCGACGTCACCGACGACCAGGTAGTGGTGCTCGGTGATCGCCAGCCCGGCAAGGCGCCGATCCGGGAGCGGCGGTCGGACGACGGGACCGAACCCGTCGTCGGCGCGGCTCTCCGGCGGGCGCTCGTCCCAGAACAGCCGGGACCGGCCGCCCGACGGGCTCCACTGGATCGTCCGCTCGTCCCGACTGATCCAGTACCAGTTGCCGAACCGGTCGGCGGCCGCCCCGCGCCGGTCGCCCGGATCGTGCCGGTCGACGGGACGAGGCGGACGGAACAGGGACAGGATCGGCCGAAGGCTGACCGCCCCGATCTCGCGGTCCCAGTGCACGTTCTCGAACGAGCCGGCAGGCCCGGCCGAGCCGTCCTCGTCGACCTCGGCGCAGCCCGCCCAGTCGGATTCGCCGAGGAGCAGGTGGAAGCGCGTGCCGTTGACGTCCATGTCAACAGGCCTCCGGGGCGACCGGCACGGGCACCTGCCGGCCCTCGGAACCGGGCCCGGCGCCACCCACGACGACCGAGTCGAGCGGTTCCGCCTCGCCCTCGACGACGCTGATCCCGCGCAGCACCGGGAGCTGGAGGCCGCTGAGCGAGAACGTGTCGATGTCCTCGCTGGACATGACCCCGAGGCGGATCGAGCGCACGAAGCCGACGCCCGGAACCCGCGTCGCGACCGCTTCCAGGTCCTTCTTCAGCAGGCCTCGGCCGAGCTCCCACCCGCCGCCGCCGGCGCCGCCCGGCGGCAGCGACGACAGGTACGCGTACATCGTGTTGCGGACGTCCTGCCGAACGACGTCCGGGAAGTTGCCGGCCTGGGTCGTGATGCCGATCGTGAGGTAGACGTCGACGTATTCCGGCCCCCGGACGTAGAGCTCCGTCGTGATCAGCCGGCGCAGGTCGAGGTAGTCGCAGACCGTCCGAAGGAACAGGCGATCGGGCGTCGGCCACCTCGGGCGCAGGCCGTCGAACCGTGGCACGACCATGACCGTGACCACCCCGGCGGCGTCCGCGGACGGTGCGTCGGGCTTGAACAGGGACAGGACATCGACCCGGCCGACGTCCACGCCCGGCGTCCGCAGCGTGACATCCCGGAAGTCCTGCTCGGTGACGAGCCGCTCCCGGTGACGGAGAACGGACGGCAGCGTGCGCTCGGCCTCGTTCACGCTCTCGGCGAGGTCGCCGCCCCAGGTCGCGATCGGGTTCTCGATCGTGAACCCGCCGACCCCCGGCTCGGTGCTCGTCTTGATCGCTCCGATCGCGACGTTGCCCTCCAGGCCACCGCCATATTCGTAGGACGCGAAGATCCGGCGGTTGGCCTCGGGCCGGGCGCCTCTCGGCCCGCCGAAGGTCACGAGGCCCGCCGCCGGATCCAGGGTGAAGACGTGCTCGTCATAGCGGGTCACCGCAAGGTCGTCGACCATCCGCCAGAGCTCGACGCCGAGGTCGGTCTCGACCGCCAGGCGGAGCGACTCGGGGAGGACGGGTCGATGGGCGAGTGCGTACGACTGGTCGGGCTCGCCGGTCCCGGTCCCGACGAACTCGCTGGAGACGGGCACTGCCTGGACGACCCGCGTCGCGTTGACGCCGACCCAGGAGATCCGCGCCGCGGCGCTCGCGGCCGCATCGCTCGGGGCGAGCCGCATCCGGATCCACGTCACGAGGCGTTCGCGAATCTTGTCGTCGTCGATCCGGGGCGGCAGATCGTCGACGCCCTGGAGGAGCGGGTCGGCGGCCTCGCCGGTCTGGAGCCGGCTGCCGTCGGGGAGCTGGAGCTGGACGATCCCGACCTCGGTCAGGACCTCCGGATCCTGGATGACGGTCAGGCGCGAGTAGCGCGACCCGGTCGGGGCATCGGTCCGATCGAGGATCTCGTAGACCAGTTGCGGCACGTGCTCGCGCGCGGAGCGCGTTCCCTGGGGAAGCAGCGCCGGGACCGAGCTCGCGAGGGCCGGCGCCACGCCGATGGACAGCACCTCGTTCGCGATCGCCTGACGGATCGTCTCCGGATCGCGGTCCTTGGGCGCCAGGAGGGCGAGATAGACCGTGCGATCGAGCGTGTCGCTGACGAGGTCGACGACGGGCTCGGGTGCGCCCGCGACGGGCGACGCCATCGTCATGGGCTCGTAGAACACGAGCTCGAGCTCGTTCTCGCTCCCTGGCGCGACGTCGTCGCCGGCCGCCTCCATCGCCAGCCGGACGGCCTCGTGCCGCGCCCGATAGTCGTCGAGCTGCGGGTCGTCGTCGGCGATCCGACGCTTGTAGAAGACGCGGCCCTCGAGCGGCAGAACGGTCACGCCATCCCGGGTCAGGAAGTCGACACTCCCGGCCGACGCGACCAGCCCCCGGTCGAACGGGCGAGCCTCGATCGGCCCGCGTTCGTTCCTGATCACGATGACGCCCTGCGCCGCGGCCGCGGGCTGGAGGCGGAGGCCCATGAGCTGGAGGAACTTGAGGCGATTCAGCTCGGGGACGCGGTTGGCACGGTAGAGCAGGTTGTCGGCGATGAACGCGAAAAGCTCGACCACCGTGATTCCCGGATCGCTCTCGCCCTCGAAATTGGTCCATTCGGGGGTGTGGATCGGGATGCGCCGCTTGGCGTCCGCCAGGAGCTGTTCGAAGCCGCGATCGTCGAGGACCGGAAGTTGGAGCACGGCTCAGACCTCGCGCTGGAGGCTCAGGCCGAGCCGTCCGGCGGAGCCGGTCGCGACCTGACGGAATTCGATGGCGATCTGGATCAGCCGGTCGTCGGCCGGATCGGCCTCGACCCGGACGTCATCGACCCGCACCCGGCGCTCCCAGCGAGCGATCGCCCGCTCGATCCGGTCGCGGATGAGGGCCCGCGTGGTCGGCGTGTTCGGCTCGAAGAGGAACGTCCGGAGAGCGCAGCCGAAGTCCTCGCGCATCAGACGCTCGCCGGGCTCGGTGAGCAGGATCACCCGGATCGACTCGCGGATGTTGTCTTCGTCGGACGACCAGACGAGGCGGCCGCCCGCACCGATCCGGGGCGGGAAGCTCAGCCCGCTCCCGGTGTCGTCCAGCCGGCCGATCTCGCGCCCGATCACGGCGCCAGCCTCTTGGGGATCGGCAGGCAGATCTTGAAGAACGCCATCCACCAGAAGACCAGGTTCAGGACGACGACGAAGATGATCAGGAGCATGAACGCGACGATGAACACGATCTGGAGCGAGAACGAGCAGATGAAGGCGATGCCCGGGCTCTCCGAGATCGACGCCGAGTCCTTGAGGAGCGCCGTCTCCTGGCCGGTCACGCTGTCCATCTTTCGCTGCATCGCCTCGGACAGCATGAAGCTGACGTTCTTCGTGGCCTTGCGCATCCCGGCGATGGAGACGTCGGCCGGCAACGGGATCCGGACGGGTCGCCACGGCGCATCGGGATCGAAGAACGGGGCGATCCGGAAGACCTGCGAGGGCAGGCTCACGACCTGCTGCGGCGGGGTGCAATCGGCCCGCTCGTAGACGGCCCGGATCACGTACTCGGCGTCTGCCCGCGGCGACAGCTTCGGCAGCTCGAGCGCGGGCGGCTCGCCGGGCAGGGCGGCCCGGACCCGGTCGAGCAGCGTGAGGAGCGCGGTCGTGGCGATCGGGTTCGCCTTCAGGTCGTACCCCGAGTGGAAGCCGAGGACGACCAGCGCCTGATCTCCCTCGACGCCGCCCTCGGCGTTCAGGGCCGCGGCATTCGCGCCGACGTGGGCGAGCGCCTGGCGGAGGTTCATCGATCCCGGTCGGACGATCGACGCCAGGTGATCGAGGATGGCCTCCTTCGCCGCGGCGCCGGGCTGGCTCAGCGCCGTGCCGTCGCCGGCCATCGCGGCCGCCACGTCGGGCAGGTACCGCTCGAAGTACTCCCAGGCCTCCAGCAGGAGGTACACCGAGATCGTCCGCGCCTGGTCCGTCCGGGCGAGCTTGATCGCGGCATTCGCGCCGTCTGGCACGCCGGTCACCGGATCGGCCGGTCCGGTCAGCGGCTCCGTGAACCGGGACCCCAGCTCCTCCACGCGGAGGTCCGGTGGGTCGTCCCCGGCGTCCGCAAGCTCGGCCGCCGGGACCTTCCAGGTCTCGCCGCTCGCCACCGGGACGTAGCCGAAGGCAATCGAGCGGCCATTGCCCGCTTCCGACGAGGCCATCGGCTGACGGACCTCACCGGTCATCACCCGGCGCGGAGCCGGGCCGGTCGTGACCCAGCGGCGCTCGTCGCCGTCCTCGACCCAGGCGAGCTCGTCGCCGTCGATCCGGCGCCGAAGGAGGAAGAAGACGCTGTCGCCGTCGCCGGCGGCGATCGCCCGGTCCGGGAACCCCGGGATCCGGCAGCAGAGCGAGGCCGCGACCAGGTAGTAACGGCCATGGACGGGCAGGAACAGCTTGGTCACGCCGTCGAGGCCGGGCGCGAGAGCGATGGCACGCAGCTTCTCGGCGCCCGGGGCACGCGATGCCGCGAACCACTCGCCCATGAAGTCGTCGGTCTTGAGCTCGACGAGGATGGGCTGGAAGAACTCGGGGCGGCGATGATCGCCCGCGGCGAAGTCCCACAACGGCGATGGCATGAGCCAGTCGAAGCTCTGGGCGACGAGGGCGCTCACCATCGGTCGGGCCTCACCAGATGTTCCCGACGCCCGGGCTGTAGACCGTCGAGGTGATGGTCTCGGTCGTGATCGCGTTGGCCTTGACCATCCCGCTGAACGTCGACTGCGGGGCGTTGACCGTGAGCGAGGCGGCGCTGATCTCGACGTCCGTTCCCTGGATCGTGACCTTCGCGCCGCCCGAGATCGTGATCCCGCTGGACTCGAGCTTGACCACGTGACCGGTGCTGTCGCGAAGCTCGATGAGCGACGACCCGTCCTTGATCGTCACGACCTGGCCGCCGGGCGTCTTGATCGTGATCGTCTCCTGGCCCTGGGTGTCGTCGAGGGTCACCCGCAGGTTCCGCCGCGACACGAGGCTCTTCTTGTTGTTGTCGCCCGCCCCGTCCATCGTCTCGGGCGGCGCGTCCTTGCCATTCCAGAGCCCGCCCAGGACGTACGGCCGCCGCGGGTCGCCGCCCTCGAACGCGACGAGGACCTCGTCCTGCGGATCCGGCACGAACCACGCGCCACGATCCTTGCCCGCCATGAACGTGGCCAGCCGGGCCCACACCTCGTAGCCCGTGCCGTCGTCGGGTGACCACGGCAGGCGGACCTTCACCCGACCCTGGCCGTCCTCGTCCTTGATGTCCGTGACCTGGGCCGGATAGACGCCGAAGAGCCGCTTGCGCTCCGTCGCCAGTTCCCGCAGGTCCGTGAGCTCGAGCATGCCGACCTCGTGGTTCGATGACTCAGCTGGATCCCGCGATCCCGGGCCGCTCGGCCTCGAAGGCCGTCCGGAACCCGTGTCGCAGGTCGAAGGTGTGACGGGCCGCCGTCACGTAGTAGCTCCCGTCGAACCACGGCCCGAGGCCGTCGAGCTCGACCGTTGCCCCGACGCGGATGTGGACGTTGCCGTCGACGACGCCGGAGCCCCGGATGAACCGGCGCGCCCGTTCCCGATAGCG
>DATNBW010000290.1:0-19323 GCA_035607275.1 Verrucomicrobiia bacterium
CCGCATGGCCCGTCCCAGCGCCGGCCATCGAGTTCATTTATCGACCCCACCCATGATCGGGTCGAGGCTGGCCATGACCGCCATCGCATCGGCGATCAGGTGGCCGGGCATCAGCACGCCGACCGACTGGAGATGGACGAACGACGGGTCGTGGATCCGCATCCGGAACGGCTGGTCCGTTCCGTCGCTGATCACGTAGGCGGCGTACTGGCCGCGCGGTCCCTCGACCGCGGCGTAGGCCCGGCCCGGTCGCGGACGGAGCAGGCGCGGGAGCTTGGCCATGACCGGCCCGTCCGGCATCTGGTGGAGGCACTGGTCGATGATCCGGAGGCTCTGCTTGATCTCGTCCATCCGGACCAGGTAGCGGGCGAGGCAGTCGCCCTCGTCGCGGGTCGGGATGTCGAACTCGAGCTCGGGGAAGACGCTGTACGGATGCGCCCGCCGGAAGTCGAGCGGGACGCCGCTCGCCCGCAGGTTCGGACCGGTGACCGCCATCCGGAACGCCGTCTCCTTGTCGAGGGTACCGAGCCCGCGCATCCGGCGGACGAAGATCTCGTTCTCGTTGAGCAGGCCCAGGTTGGCCTCGATCTGGGTCGTCGCCCGGCTCATCCAGTCGCCGAGCCGGCTGAGGAACTCGTGGTTGAGGTCGCCGTTGACGCCGCCGATCCGGAGGTAGTTGTAGAGGAGCCGCTGGCCGGTCAGCGCCGCCAGCATCTCGGCGATCTCGTCGCGCTCGATGAAGCTCCACAGGATGGGCGTCAGGCCGCCGAGGTCGAGGGCCATCCAGCCCATGAACAGCGAGTGCGACAGGATCCGGTTCAGCTCGGTCGAGAGGACCCGGATGTACTCCGCCCGGCGGGGCACCTCGACGTCGAGCAGCTTCTCGAACGCGAGCACGCCGGGCCATTCGCAGAACAGCGAGCTGATGTACTCGAGCGGGTCGAGGTAGGCGATCGTGTGGTGGTAGTCGGCGTTCTCGCAGAGCTTCTCGACGCCGCGGTGGAGGTAGCCGAGGACCGGGTCGAGGTCGACGACGTTCTCGCCGTCGAGCTTGAGCACGATCCGCAGCACGCCATGGGTCGACGGGTGCTGCGGCCCCATGTTGATGTACATCTCGCCGTCGCCGAGGGTGTAGAACTCGGACTCGCGCTCGGTCCGCGGCGGGTACGGCGGGATCGGCTCGAAGACGCCGACCGCCTCGTCGAGCTGGACCCGCGGGTCGTCCGACGGGACCTCCTGGGCCGGGTGGACGTGGGGCGTGGCGGTCGTCATGCCCGG
Source organism: Verrucomicrobiia bacterium (assembly GCA_035607275.1). Taxonomy (GTDB): domain Bacteria; phylum Chloroflexota; class Limnocylindria; order Limnocylindrales; family CSP1-4; genus CF-46. Next base: position 1,279 of record DATNBW010000290.1, read on the forward strand.
GTCTTCCGGATCATCGTCGCCGACCGGGCGTTCGTCGGCGCGTGCGATTGCTCCATGTGACGGACCCCGGCGCCGGGCGAGCGGGCCGCGTCGTCCGGCAGGAAGAAGTCCTTGCGGAGCGGGAAGCTCTGGTAGTCGGGCGGCATGTAGATCCGGCGGAGGTCGCGATTGCCCTCGAACGTGATGCCGAACATGTCGTAGGCCTCGCGCTCCATCCACTCGGCGCCCTTCCACAGGAACGTGATCGAGGGAACGCGCGGGTCCTCGCGGGACAGGCCGTCGGCGACGACCCGCAGCCAGTCCGGGCTCGTCTCGCTCCAGAGGTGGTAGACGACCTGCATGACGTCGCCGGTGTCGACCCCGGCCAGGTCGGCGAGGAGCGTGAAGCCGAACGCCGGCTCGTCGTGGAGCGCCCGGCAGACGTCGGGCACGTCGCCCGGCCCGATCCGGATCTCGGTCTCGTCGTGGCGCTGGTGGATCGGTGCGATCAGCTGCGCCCCGAACCGGGTCTGGAGGCGGCGCTTGAGCGCGGCGTCCACCTAGACGTCCTCCGGCACGGTCGGTCCCACCGCCCGGTCCGGCCAATGGCCGCGCCGATCCTTGACGAGCTGCTGGAGCTTCATCATCCCGTAGATCAGGCCCTCCGGTCGGGGCGGGCAGCCCGGGACGTAGACGTCGACCGGCATCACGCGATCGATCCCCTCGATCGTCGCGTAGCTCCGCTTGTAGCGGCCGCCGGAGCACGTGCAGTCGCCCATCGCGACGCACCACTTCGGCTCGGGCATCTGCTCCCAGAGCCGGACGAGCGGGCCGGCCATCTTCGTCGTCAGGGTCCCGGCGACGATCAGGACGTCGGCCTGGCGGGGGCTCGCCCGGAACGGGAACATGCCCCAGCGATCCATGTCGTTGCGCGACGTCGCGCTCGACATCATCTCCATCGCGCAGCAGGCGAGCCCCGACAGGAGCGGCCACAGGCTGTTCGCCCGGATCAGGTCGAGGACGTAGTCCGCCTTGGTCGGGATGACGTCGAGGGCGCCCGACCAGCGTGCGTCGTCGTGGCGCGCGATGCCCGACGCCTCGACCTCGCGGAGATGGGTCACGTCCGGCTCGAGACTGCCCTGGTAGGCGTTCGGATCGGTCGAGCGCCACAGCGAGTTGGCCACGACGATCGGCTCGGCGACCGCGGTCTGGGTGACGGTCAGCGCGGCCGGCTGGTTGCCGGGTGCGTCCGAACCGGCCGCGGTCGCATCACCCGAGCCCGTCCCGTGACCGCTCCGCGCGTTCTTCTTCAACGCCATGTGAGAACCCCCTTCCGCCAGGCGTAGGCAAGCCCGAGGAGGAGGATGCCGACGAAGACGAGCATGCTGACGAACAGCGCGCCGATGTCGACGCCCGGGGCACGGAAGATGATCGCCCACAGGTAGATGAAGACGACCTCGATGTCGAACGCGACGAACAGCAGCGCGTAGATGTAGAACGACAGCCCGAACCGGCCATGCGTATCGCCGTAGGTGTCGATCCCGGATTCGTAGGGCAGACCCTTGTGGACGTCGCCGCGGTTCCGATGGGAGATCAGCCAGGCGGCTCCGATCGTCAGGAAGACGAACGAGACGCCGGCGACCATGAACCCCACGATGTACCAGATGTTGGTCACGTCGACGGTCTCTCCGGTTGGGCTGGCGGGTCGACCGAACCCGGCTGAGAGCACCCGGGATTGGTCCCCTTGCGCGCGCCGCACGCTCCGTCAGCGCCCGTCACGCGGGCCAATACTATCAGGGGGACCCCTTCGTCCACCGCGCGCGACGGGGCGCCCGGACGCTGCCGGGGGGTGCCTGGCGGGGGGTCGGAGCGCGCCGGCGGCGGCCTTGGGTCCGTGCGCCGACGGCCCGGAACCAGCGCGGGATCGCCGGCGACGAGCTCGCCTCGCGAGCGTGATCGGGGAGCGGATCGTGCCGAGCGCGCGTGCCAGTTCACGATCCGCTCCCCGGCGGTGTGCCCCGTCGCCGGGACATGCGGAGCGTCGTCCTCCGGGGGGTGCAACGGCAATAGGGCATTCGCCCTAGTTGGGCTCCGGCGGCGTGGCTCAGGCCACCGGCGCCAGGCCCGGCAGGCGCGCGGCCTCGGGCGCGAGGCCGCGGCCGAACACCAGGACGCGGAAGCGGCCCATCGAGCCCGGATCGATCATCCGGACGAGGGCCGAACGGGTCTCGAGATACGCCTGGAGATCCGCGCCGGGTCGGGTCTGCTCGGCGACGAGCAGGTCGCCGATTCCGAGCCGGGCGAGGAAGTCCGTCTGGTTGGTCGTGCCGAGGAGATCGAGACCCGCGGCGACGGCCGCCCGTTCGACCGCCGTGACGTCCACGTGGGCGGTCAGGTCCTGGTGGCCGATCGCGCGGTATGGATCGTCGCCCACCTGGTGGCCGAGATAGGCCGCGAGGGTACCGGCGGCGCGACGAGCGGAATCATAGAGATCCTGCGCCGGATGACCGTAGTCGATCAGGAGCAGGGCGCCGCGTGCGAGACCGGCCGCGGCGCCCTCGATCCAGGCGTCGACGGCGAGGCAGATCTCCCCGTGCTGACCGTCGGCGAGCTCGATCGATTCCGCCGCGAGACGGTCGGCGAGGGCCGGTGTCGTCGGGTCCGACTCGATGTCGACGAGGCGGTCGTCCTCGCCGTTCCCGACCAGCACCTCGCGCAGCCGCCCATCGCGCTGGACGACCCGATGCGTCGGCAGGGCGTCGAGGACCTCGTTGGCGACGACGAGGCCGTCGATCGGGCGGCCGTCGTCGGGCCTGACGGTGACGCCCGGCTGCGGCGACAGCGCGCGTTGGACCGCCTCGATGCGGGCCGGCTCGACCTCCGCCACGAGGTAGTCGACGGCGTCCGGGCTCCCTTCGGAGGCGAACAGCTCCTCGACGAGGGGCGCAGCCAGCGCGCCGGTCCCCGCCCCGTGCTCGCGGATCGTGAAGGTGCCCGGCGCGCCGAGCGCGGCGTGGACGCCCCGGGCGAACCGGGCGAGCGTCCGGCCGAAGATCGGGCTCGCCTCCGGGGAGGTGAGGAAGTCGCCCGCGCGGCCGGGTCGCGCGACGGGTCCCCGGTAGTACCCGCGCGCCGGGTCGTACAGGGCGATCTCCATGAACCGGGCGAACGTCATCGGTCCGGACCGGCCGATCTCGTCGCGGATCGCGGTCAGGAGGACCGGATCCGAGGCGACGTCCTGCCCCTGTGGCGGCACGCGCCTCAGGTCCACGATCGCTCCCTCGCGAGGGCGAGGCGGAGCCCGGGTCCGACGAGGCTGTGGCCGCCGAGGACGATCGGGATCTCGGCGTCGCGGGCGGCCGTCGTGAGCGACCGCAGCCACGGATCGGCGATCCGGTCGGCGAGCAGGAGATCGCTCGCATACCGATCCTCGGGCACCGGCCAGCCGCGCTCGTCGGCACCGAACCGATGGCCGAGGAGGACGCGGGTGTCGACGAGGGCACCCTCCCCGAGCTCGTGCAGGATCGCGCCGAGGGCGGACGGTCCATCCCGGTCGAGGAGCAGGCCGAGGCTCGACCGGACCGGGCGCTGGCCGGCCCGCCGGGTCCGGAAGCCGCGCTCCTCGACCAGGGCCCGGGTCCGCGACGCGGTCGATCGTTCGAGCCAGGCGAGCCCTGCCGCGGACAGGCGACCGCTCACCACGAGCTCGGCGTGGCGGTCGCGAGCCACGGCTCCGACGGCCGCGAGCCGCTCGATCGCGAGGTCGAGAGCCCCGTCGGGTGCGTCGTCCAGCCATGCCCGCCGCCGCGCGAGGACCAGGTCGAGCGGCCCGTCGATGTCGAACCCGAGCCGCCATCGGCGACCGAGGGCGGTGACCTCGTACCCCGCGACCTCGCTCAGCCACCGTGGGAGGGCGTTGTCGGTCGTCAGGTCGGGGAGCGCCGCGAGGTTGACGGCAGTGGATACCGCGACGACGTCGGCCGAGAAGCGGTTGTTGGCCAGCGCCCGGCAGCCGCCCGCCCCGGCCGCGTCGATGAACGCCCGACGATCCGCTCGTGTCGCGAGGGGCATCGCGCCCGACCCGAGGACCACGAGACCGGCCGGCCGCCGGGCGTCCACGAAGGCTCGGAGGCGAGCGCCGAACGCCGTCCCGTCCGCGCGTCCCGCGACGACCGTGACGTCCGAGGCGCCGGCGGCGAGGAAGCCGGCGCGATGGCGTTCGGCGATTCGGGCCCGGGCAGCGGCGACCCACGTTTCGATGGCTCCCGCCCGCTCGGCGGGCGCGGGGTGCAGGATGAGCACGGCGACATCGACCACGACCTGAGTGTAGGGAAGTCGGGAGGCTCGACCTGCGACGAGTTCGGGCGTACATCGGCCTCGGGGCGAACCTCGGCGAGGCCGCCGACACGATCGCCCACGGCATCCGGGCGTTGGCGACGCTGCCCGGCGTGCGGCTCCACGCCGTGTCCCGGCTGTACGTCACGCGGCCGGTCGGCGTGGTCGACCAACCGCCGTTCCGCAACGCGGCGGCCGCCCTCGACGTGCCCGCCGGTCCGGACCCGGCGACCGGCGCCACCGCCCTCCTGATCGCGCTCAAGCAGCTCGAGCGCGCGTTCGGGCGCCGGGAGCGCGAGCGCTGGGGGCCGCGCGAGCTCGACCTCGACCTGCTCGTCTTCGGCCGCGCCCGCCTTTCGCTCGACCGGCCGCCCGACGGGATGTCGCTCGACCCGGGCAAGGCCGGGCGGCTGCTCGTGGTCCCCCACCCGGAGGCGGTGAACCGGCTCTTCGTCCTCGCGCCCCTGGCCGACGTGGCGGCCGGGCTCACGCCGCCCGGCTGGCGCGAAACGGTCGCGACCGCCGCCGCCCGGCGGCGTATCGAGGAGGGCGAGGATGCGGTCCATCCGATCGCGGCCTGGGACGCGGATCGCGAGGCCTGGCAGCGCTTCGGCGACGAGGAGCGCGGCGCGCCGGAACCGTGAGCGGGTCGGCCGGCTCGGCTACAGGCGGACGGACGGCGGGCGGCTCCGGTCGAACATGTGGACCGTGTCGACGAACCGGACCTGCTTGGTCTGGTAGCCCATGACCAGCGAGTGGGTCCGCGCGCCGCCGCCGAAGAAGCGAACGCCCTCGAGCAGGTCGCCGGCGGTGACGCCGGTCGCCGAGAAGACGAGGTTCTCGCCGGGCGCGAGGTCCTCGGTGTGGTACACGCGCTCCTCGTCGCCGTGGCCCATCGCCGCGCCGCGGGCCCGCTCGTCGTCGCTCCGGTAGCGGAAGCGGGCCTGGATCTCGCCGCCGAGGCAGCGCAGGGCGGCCGCCGTGATTACGCCTTCGGGCGCGCCGCCGATGCCCATCACGGCGTGGACCCCGGTGCCCGAGACGGCCGTCGAGATCGCGGCCGACAGGTCTCCGTCGCTGATCAGCTGGATCCGGGCGCCGGCGGCCCGCACCTCCGCGATCAGGGCGTCGTGGCGCGGCCGCTCGAGGATCACGACGGTGATGTCGCGGACGGCCCGGCCGAGCGCCTCCGCGATCCGGCGCAGGTTCTCGGTCGGGCTCTCGCGGATGTCGACCTTGCCCGCGGCGACCGGCCCGACGCAGAGCTTCTCGAGATAGGTGTCCGGGGCATGGACGAGGCCGCCCTTCTCCGAGGCGGCGAGGACGGTGATCGCGCCCGCCTGGCCGTGGGCGACGAGGTTCGTGCCCTCGAGCGGGTCGACGGCAATGTCGATCTCGGGATTGTTCTCGACCCCGGCCGGAGTCCGGCGCCCGACCGGCTCGCCGATCCAGAGCATCGGCGCCTCATCGCGCTCGCCTTCACCGATGACGATCGTGCCGGCGAACTCGATCTCGTCCATCGTCGTCCGCATCGCCTCGACCGCCGCCTGGTCGGCCTCGTCCTTCTCGCCACGACCCATGAACCGGGCGGACGCCAACGCGGCAGCCTCCGTCACGCGGACCATTTCCAAGGCGAGGAGCTGTTCCATCAGGTCCGCATCAGTGCCGAAAGTGCCTCGTGCCCGTGAACACCATGGCCATGTGGTGGCGGTCGGCCACCTCGATGGCCATCTCGTCGCGGATCGACCCGCCCGGCTGGACGATCGCGGTCACTCCTGCCTGGGCGGCGATCTGGATCCCGTCCGGGAAGGGGAAATACGCGTCGCTGGCCATCACCGCGGTCTTCGAGCGGTCGCCGGCCTTGCGCAGGGCGATCTCGACCGACGTCTGACGGCTCGCCTGGGCAGCGCCGATCCCGACCGTCGCGCCACTCCGCGCGAGCACGATCGCGTTGGAGCGGACGTGACAGACCGTCCGCCAGGCGAACAGCAGGTCGTTGAGCTCATCGAGCGTCGGGCGGCGTTTCGTCACGACCTGGAGGCGTCCACGATCCAGGCCGACCTCGTCGAGGGTCTCGACGAGGAGTCCGCCGGCGACCCGCTTGAAGTCGAGGCTCGCGATCCCATAGTCGCGCATGCCCTCGGTCGGGTCGGGCGGCACGGCGAGGATCTCGAGGCCGGCCTTGGCCTTGAGGATGCCGACGGCCGCCTGGCTGTACGCCGGGGCGACGACCGCCTCATAGGAGTTCGCCGCGATCTCGCGGGCGGTCGCCCCGTCGAGCTCGCGGTTGACCCCGACGATGCCGCCGAAGGCCGCGACGGCGTCGGTCTCGAGGGCTCGCCGATACGCCTCGACGAGCTCGTCGCCCGAGGCAACCCCGACCGGATCGGTGTGCTTGACGATCGCGACCGTCGGCGAGGTGAAGTCCCGGGCGATCCGGTAGGCGGTGTCGAGATCGAGATAGTTGTTGAACGAGGGTCGCTCGCCCCGGATCTGGGTCGCGTCGGCAAGGGTCCCGCTGCGGTGCGTCGTCTCGCGGTAGAACGCGGCCCGCTGGTGAGGGTTCTCGCCGTAGCGCAGGTCGTCGACCTTCTCGAGCACGACCGCAAGGCGCTTGGGAAACGTGTTGTTCGAGATCTGGTTGAGATAGGCCGCGATCTCGGCGTAGTACGCGGCGACCGCCCCGAACGCGTCGGCCGCGAGCTGCTGACGGAGCTCGGCGCTCAGGGCATGGTGGTGCTTGAGCTCCGTGACGAGCTTCGGGTAGTGCTCGGGGCTGCCGACCGCGGCCACGCCCGCGCCGTTCCGGGCGGCCGCCCCGAGGAGGGCGGCGCCGCCGACGTCGATCATCTCGATCGCCTCGTCGATCGGCACGAGATGGGCGCCGACCGCGGGGGCGAACGGATGGACGTTGACGACGACGATGTCGATCGCGCCGATCCCCTGCTCGACGAGCTCGTCCATCTGCGAGGCGATGTCGCGGCGGGCGAGGATGCCCGCGTAGATCGCGGGATGGAACGTCTTGACCTGGCCGCCGACGAGCGTCGGCAGCCCGGTGATCTCGGAGACGGGGCGGACCTCGACGCCGTCGGCAGCGAGATGGTCGCGGGTCCCGTCGGTCGCGAAGACCTCGACGTCCAGGGCGAGGAGCTCGCGCGCGAGGGAGACGATCCCGTCGCGGTTGGCGACCGACAGCAGGGCTCGCACCCGGACTTCTCCTCCTCCGACGCGGAACCTTGCCACGCATGCCGCACGCGGTCGACTCGCCGCCGAGTATAGCGCGGGCCGTGGCATACTCCGACGTCAGCGGCGACCGGCCGCCTGCCCCGGGCAGGGATCGCGAATCAGCGTCGCGAGCCCGTCCGGCGGCCCCCGGACGAGCGAGGTTGGAACGTGCGGCTGTTGCCCTGGGAGTATCTCTTCACCCGCTTCAGCGCCCACACGTTTCCGGACATCTACACGATCACGTGGGTCACGACGATCGTTCTCCTGATCGGGCTCGTGATCCTCTACAACGCCCGGACCCGCGCCCTCCACCGGCACGCCCCGTACCTCGACATGTACGAGTGGCTGCTCTGGACGGGCATCAGCCTGTTCGGCCTGATCCTCGTCGCGGCGGTCTTCAACTTCTACCTGATCGTCATGCTCGTGATCCTCGTCACCGGCCTGGCGGTGATGGTCTGGGTCCGCTTCGTTCGCTACCCGCCGATGTTCGAGGTCTACGAGCAGAAGCTGGCCAAGCAGCGCTACTTCACCCGCTCGAAGTTCGCCCATCCCGAGTCGACGATCCGGCCGAAGGGCGCCAAGACGGCCAAGGCCGGAGGCAGCCGCCCGAACGCCCAGCGCAGCCGGGCCAACCGCAGCCGGCGCCGGCGCTAGCCGCCCGTCCAGCCTGGCGCCGACGCCGATGCCGATCGAGGTCCGCCGGTTCGGGGTCGGCCATCGCCGTCCGGATGGCCCGCCGGGGACGACCGGGGTCACCGGCCAGGTGATCCACAGCGATGCCCGTGGCGTGATCAGCGAGCTCGCGTTTGCCCGGAACGGCCGGATCGAGCCGCACACCAACCCGAACACCACGTGGTTCATCGTCATCGAGGGCGGCGGCTGGGTCGTCGTCGACGGCGAGCCGCTCCGGGTCGCCGCCGGCGAGGCGGTGCTCTGGCCGCCGGACGTGCCGCATGGGGCGTGGGCCGATCACGGCCACATGCGGGCATTCGTCGTCGAGCTGGCGGGCGCGGACGACACGGCGTTCCGGGGGATCCTCGAGGGTCGCGCGCGCGAGATCGGATCCGGGATCCGCGTCGTCAGTCGTGGCGAGGGCGCCCTCAGCGGGCCCGGCCATCCGCTCCCCCCGGATCCCGATGCGGGCGAGCCGCAGTAACGCCGGCTGAGGCGGGCGATCAGCCGATCCCGTCGGGGTGGGCCCACAGCCACTCGCGCAGGCTCAGCCCGGACTCGTGGACGGCCGCCGCCTCGACCCGGCCGACGTACCGGACGTGCCACGGCTCCGACTGGTAGCAGGTGAACCGGGGACTGCGCTCGGGCGGATAGCTGACGACGAACCCGTGCTCCCAGGCGTGGACGGCGAGCCACGCGTCGCCCCCGTCGAGATCCAGGGCGGTGCCGAGCTGGTGCTCGGAGTGGCCTGGCCGGGCGGCTGCCTGGGCGGTCCAGGTCCGGCCGTACGTGCGTTCGAGGCTGTCCACGGTCCGGACCTGGGCCTCGTAGCTCCGGTACGCCGAGCGGACGCGGAGGACGACGCCCTCGGTCCGCGCCGCCCGGGTCATGGCCCGCAGATCGTCGATCACGACGAGCCGGACCTCTCCGCCCCCGGCGATCCCGGCCTCATCGGTCGGGACCAGGTCGGCCGGACGGTCGGCCGGATCGAGCGTGAAGATCGGATCGAGCAGCGTGATCGGCCAATCGCCGGCGGCCCGGTGGATCGCGGGCACGGAGTCGGCCCGACAGGCCGGCAGCGGCCCGCCGAGATCGACAGTCGCCGGGCTGCCGCTCACGACGCGGATGACCCGGGCGGCGAGACCGGTCGGGACCGCGAGGCCGGTCCCGATCACGAGCGCGAGGACCAGCAGGAACCGCCGGCCGCGGCGACGAACGCGCCGAACGGAACGGACGGTTGGTCGGGCCGGCATCGTCCGATCGTGACCCGGCCGTCCGTCCGTCGACAGCCTCGACCTTCCGGCCCGCGATTACGGGATTTCCCGGCATGCCGGCCGCGACGAACGGGCCCGATGGCGACGCACGAGGCCGACTGGGTCGTCGGCCGGTGCCGCTCCTCCACGGACACCGGCCGACGCGGGATATTCGATGGTTGGACTCGCGCGACCGCCGACGCTCCGCCGGCGGCCGCGACACCGAGCGGGTCAGTCGCGCAGCCGACCCAGGTCGCGGAGCAGGTCGAGGAAGGCGTGAACCTCGTCGGTTGCCGGTAGGTTGCTGTCCTCGCGGTTCGCGACGTCGGCAACGTCGCGGATGTCGAGGCGCCGCGCGAACTCGCTGCCACGGAGGACCTCGGCGGTCTGGGCGACGAGTGCATCGAGCCGGAAGTGGGGGTCGGTCGCGGAGAACGATCCGGCGAGGTCGCTCAGCGCGACATCCCGCCCGAGGTCGACGGCGCGGCCAGTGTCGGGATCGGTCCAGCGCACGGTGACCCGCGCGAGGTGTCCCCGCGGACCGGCCCCGGGCTCGAGCCGCAGGGCGTACAGCGCTGTCACCGAGTGGCCGGCCCCGATCGCGCCCGCCGCGACCCCGTCGCTCGAGAAGTCGCGGTCGGCGATGGCCCGGTTCTCGTAGCCGACGAGGCGGTAGGCGGCGACGGTCTCGCGATCGAACGCGACCTGCGCCTTGGCGTCGAGGGCCACGGTCTGCAGCGTGCTCGTCAGATTCTCGGAGAACAGCTTGCGTGCCTCATCCCGGGTGTTGATGTAGGCGTAGAAGCCGTCGCCCTGGTCGGCCAGCTGCTCGAGCAGTGTGTCGTTGTAGTTGCCCATCCCGACGCCGACGGAGACGAGCTCGATCCCGGCGGCCGCGTCGCGCCGGATCGCATCGAGGATCGAGTTCGGGTCGGTCAGCCCGACATTGGCGACGCCGTCGGAAGCGAGCACGATCCGGTCGATGCCGTTCTCGGTGAGCGTCTTGCGGGCCAGCTCGTAGCCCAGCCGGAGGCCGGCCTCGAGGTTGGTCGAGCCGCCCGGGTGGAGCCGATCGATCGCGTCGAGGATGGCGCCGGTCCGGTCGGCCGCCGTCGGGCCGAGCACGACCTGGGAGTCGCTGCCGAAGCTGACGATCGACACGCGATCGTTCCCGTCGAGCCCGTGGATCAGGATCCGCAGCGCGTCCTTGACCATCTCGAGCCGGCCGCCCTGCTCCATCGATCCGGACGTGTCGATGACGAACGTCAGGGAGGCCTGCTCGCGATCCCGATTGGCCACGGCCCGGGCCTGCAGCCCGATCCGGAGGAGGACCTCGTCCTCGTCGGTGAACGGCGTCGGTCCGCCGTCGGCGAGGATCGCGAAGGCACCGTCCTCGGGTGGCGGGTAGCCCTGGGCGAAGGCGTTCACCCATTCCTCGACCCGGACGCTGGCCGGATCCGGCGCCTGGCCGTCGTGGACATAGGACTGGGCGATCGTGTAGGACGCGGTATCGACGTCGAGGCCGAATGTCGACTTGTCGTCGCGGCCCGGGTCGACCCATGGGTTGGTGCCGGGATCCTGGAAGGTCACGCCGGCCGGCGGCGTCGGGGCGGGCTGCTGCGGAGGTGGATAGGTGGGTTGATGATGGCCCGGGGCGACGGCGCTGCCTCCGTAGTTCGTGGTCGGGCCACTGGAGCTGCCGCAGGCACCCGCGAGGAGAGCGGCGACGGCCAGGGACAGGAGCAGCTTGCGCATGGCGCAACCTCCCTGGGGAACGCGGGTGAGCACGTTCCCGGTCCACGAGGCGAGGCCGGCGGCCCCGCAGGTCCCGGATCGGCACCACCAGGGTGTGCCGTCGGGCCGCGCCGGAGACGCCCCGGAACGCCGGGCGGTTGCGTTGAGATTCCTAAATGCGCGGATCTGCGCCGAGGATCGCCCCGAGCTGGCCGAGGATCCGGGCCGTCGCGCCCCACACGTGGAGGTCGTCGATCCGGTAGCCGCCGTAGCGGAGCGGCCAGTCCCGGATCGTCCGTTCGACGACCTCGATCGGGGCGCCGGGCAGGAAGGCATCGACCGGCGGGGTCAGGATCCGGGCGACCTCGGCCGGGTTCGGTGTCAGGCGTGGCGCGCGCAGCGCGGTCCCGATGACCGGCGTGATCCGGAAGTCGCTGACCGGGATGAAGACCTCGTCCAGGGTGCCGGCGACGACGAAATCGACGCTGTCCGGGTCGAGGTCCACCTCCTCGCGGGCTTCGCGGAGCGCCGTCGCGGTCGCGTCGCGATCACCCGGCTCGGCCTTGCCGCCCGGAAAGCTCACCTCGCCCGAGTGGTGGCCGTCGTAGGCGACGCGCTCGGTGAGGACGAGCCGCGCCTCGCCCGCATCGTCGCGGAAGACCAGCACGAGCACCGCCGCCGCACGCGCGCTCGCGCTTGGCGCGAGCCGTGGCCGCAGGCGCCCGTCCGTGAACACCGGCATGAGCTCGACCGGCGGATCCGGCCACGGCCGCGCCGACCGGGCGGACGAGACGACCCGCTCGAGCGCCTCGTCGAAGAGCACCGTCGCCCGGGCTAGTTGACGAGCTCGCCGCCGTCGCGATCCCGCTTCGGCTCATCGAGCTCCGGCAGGTCGAGCACGGTCTTGGAGCGCCGTCGCCCGCCGGCCGCGACCGGTTCGTCGCGCTCGTCACCGGCACGCGACCGCGCGTCGCGGCGGTTGGCCGCCTCGGCGACGACCGTCGAGCGCTCCGTCGAGAAGACGAGCGTCCCCGAGACGGTGTCGGCGTCGACCTTGATCGTGTCGCCGGGCGCGAACTCGCCCTTGAGCAGGGCCCGGGCCAGCGGGTTCTCGACGAGCCGCTGGATCGTCCGCTTCAGCGGCCGTGCCCCGAACGCGGGGTCGGTCCCCTCGCGGACGATCAATTGGCGCGCCGCCGGCGTCAGCTCGATCGTCAGGTCCTGCTGGGCGATCCGGAGCTTGAGCCCGTCGAGGAGCAGGTCGACGATCTGCTCGAGGTCGGCCTCGGACAGGGCGTGGAACACGATGATCTCGTCGATGCGGTTGAGGAACTCGGGCCGGAACTGCGCGCGCAGCGCGTCGGTGACCTGGCGCTTCATCGCCTCGTAGGCGCCGTCGTCCTGGCCCCGTCCGCCGCCGCCGACCGCGCTGATCAGGTTCGAGCCGACATTGCTCGTCATGATGATCACGACGTTCCGGAAGTCGACGGTCCGGCCCTGGCCATCGGTCAGGCGCCCGTCGTCAAGGACCTGGAGGAGGATGTTGAACACGTCCTGGTGGGCCTTCTCGATCTCGTCGAGAAGCACGACCTGGTACGGCCGGCGACGGACGACCTCGGTCAGCTGGCCGCCCTCCTCGTAGCCGACGTAGCCGGGCGGCGCTCCGATCAGGCGCGACACGGAGAACTTCTCCATGTACTCGCTCATGTCGATCCGGGTCATCGCCTGGTCGTCGTCGAAGAGGAACTCGGCGAGGGCCCGGGCGAGCTCCGTCTTGCCGACGCCGGTCGGACCGAGGAACAGGAACGAGCCGAGCGGCCTGCGTGGGTCACCGAGCCCGGCCCGGGCGCGCCGGACGGCATCCGACACCGCCTCGATCGCCTCGTCCTGGCCCACGACCCGACGATGGAGGCGGTCCTCCATCTTCACGAGCTTCTCGAGCTCACCCTCCATCAGCCGGGTGACCGGGATCCCGGTCCAGGCCGCGACGATCTCCGCGATGTTGTCGGCGGTGACCTCCTCGCGCAGCAGTGACCCGGGTCCCTGGAGGGCGGCGAGCGCCGCGGTCTGCTCGGTCAACTGCTTCTGGAGAGCGGGCAGGGTCTCGTACTGGAGCTTGGCCGCGGTCTCGTAGTCGGTCTCGCGCTGGGCCTGCTCGATCCGGACCTGGAGCTGCTCGAGCTCGGTCTTCGTGGCCCGGATCGCCGCGATCGCCGCCTTCTCGGCCTCCCAGCGCTGCTTGAGGGCTCCGGTCGACTCCTCGAGGTCGGCGAGATCCTTCTCGAGGGCCGCGAGCCGCGCCTTCGACGCGTCGTCAGTCTCCTTGCGCAGGGCCTCGCGCTCGATCTCGAGCTGGATCCGGCGCCGTTCGGCCTCGTCGAGCTCGACCGGCATCGAGTCGATCTCCATCCGCAGCCGCGACGCCGCCTCGTCGACGAGGTCGATCGCCTTGTCCGGCAGGAAGCGCTCGGTGATGTAGCGCTGGCTCAGCGTCGCGGCTGCGACCAATGCGGAGTCCGTGATCCGGACCCCGTGGTGGACCTCGTACCGCTCGCGCAGGCCGCGCAGGATCGAGATCGTCTCCTCGACCGTCGGCTCGTCGACGATCACGGGCTGGAAGCGGCGCTCGAGGGCGGCGTCCTTCTCGATGTGCTTGCGGTACTCGTCGAGGGTCGTCGCCCCGATCGTGTGGAGCTCGCCGCGGGCGAGCATCGGCTTGAGCAGGTTCGAGGCGTCCATGGCGCCCTCGGCCGCACCCGCACCGACGACCGTGTGGAGCTCATCGATGAACAGGATCACCTGGCCGTCGCTGTCCTTGATCTCCTTGAGGACGGCCTTCAGGCGCTCCTCGAACTCGCCGCGGAACTTCGCACCGGCGATGAGCGCTCCGAGGTCGAGCGAGATCACCCGCTTGTCCTTCAGCCCCTCGGGAACGTCGCCCCGGACGATCCGCTGGGCGAGGCCCTCGACGATCGCGGTCTTGCCGACGCCCGGCTCGCCGATCAGAACCGGGTTGTTCTTCGTCCGCCGGCTGAGGACCTGGACGACGCGCCGGACCTCCTCGTCCCGGCCGATGACCGGGTCGAGCTTGCCGGCCCGCGCCTCGGCGGTCAGGTCGCGGCCGTACTTCTCGAGGGCCGCGTACGTGCCCTCCGGCGTCGGCGAGGTGACGCGCTGGCCGCCGCGCACGCTCTGGAGCGCCCCGAGGACCGCCTCGCGGGTCGCGCCGTGGCCCTCGAGCAGCTGGCGACCCTCGCCGCCGACCTCGAGGGCGCCGAGGAGGAGATGCTCGGTCGACACGTACTCGTCGCCGAGGCGGCGGGCCTCCTGCTCGCCCAGCTCCAGGACCCGCTTCGCCCGGGGATCGAGCGACAGCGAGCCGCCCCGGATCCGGGCGCGCTTGCCGAGGATCCCGGCGAGCTCGTCGCGGAACGCGGGCAGGTCGACACCGAGGCGCCGGAGGGTCTCGGCGGGCACGCCGTCGTCCGGCTCGACGAGCGCGTGGAGGAGATGCTCGGCGTCGAGGACGGGCGATTCCATGCTCTGCGCGGCGCGCTGCGCGGCTGCGATCGTCTCCTGGGCTTTCTCGGTGTAGCGGTCGAGTTGCATCGGTTCGTTCTCCGGTTCGGGCAGATCGGGTTCGTGGCGGGAGCGGGGCGGGTCAGCTCACCGCCCGGGGGTCGGGCTGATCGAGCTTCTCGAAGAAGGCACGGGCGGCCTCGGCCGCCTCGTCGTCGAGCTTGGGCGGGAGCACGACCCGCGCCTTCGCATACAGGTCGCCGTTGCCCTCGCCGCGGAGCCTGGGCATGCCCTGGCCCTTCAGCCGGAAGCGGTGGCCGTTCTGGGTTCCGGGCGGGATGCGCAGGAGGACCCTGCCCTTGAGGGTCGTCACCGGCACCTCACCGCCGAGGAGCGCCTCGGCGAGCGTGATCGGCAGCTCCCGCTCGAGGTCGGCCCCGTTGCGCGTGAAGACCGGGTGGGGCCGGACGCGGACCGTGACGACGAGGTCGCCGCCCCCGGGCCCCTGGCCCGAGAGCTTGACCTTCGTCCCGTTGTCGGCGCCGCGCGGGATCGAGACGTCGAGACGGCGACCGTCGATCTCGACCCGCCGGATCGTGCCGTGATACGCCTCCTCGAGGCTGATCTCCGCGACCGCCTCGGCGGTCGCGCGAGCGGCACCACCGGCGACGCGCGACGATCCGCCTGCCCGGCTCCCGCCGCCCGGGCCGGCGGCCGCGTTGTTCAGGCCCATCTCGGCGAGGATGTCGTCGAAGGACGGCCCCGCGCCCTGGCGCGACGAGCGCGTCCCGGCCGAGCCGGCCGCCGGGCCGCCGGCGTCCGCGGTGAAGAAGGTCCGGAAGAAGTCGGAGAAGTCGCCGCCGGACCCGCCCCCGGATGTCCGGAACTCGTAGCGCACGTTGCCGGAGCGGCCGGACCCGGCGCCTCCGGCCCCGCGACCGAACCCGCCGAACGGGCCACCTGCCCCGAACGGCGCGCCCGCCGCGTCCGGATCGACGCCGGCACGCGAGTAGGCTTCCCAGTCCTTGCCGAGCCGGTCGTACTTCTTGCGCTTGTCGGCGTCGGACAGGACGGCGTGCGCCTCGTTGACCGCCTTGAAGCGAGCCTCGGCGGTCTTGTCGCCGGGCTTCTTGTCGGGATGGTTCTCGCGGGCCAGCTTCCGAAAGGCCTTCTTGATATCGGCCTGGGAAGCGGTCCGCGGGACCCCGAGTGTCTGGTAGTAGTCCTGAAAGTCCATCGTCGCGAGGTTCGCCCTCAAACGAAAGGGCCGGCGGGGACCTGGTCTCCCGCCGGCTCCATTGTGCTCGCCTCAGATTCGGCGGTCGACGACCACGGGCGGCTGGTCGCTCGGTGGGAACGTCGTCCGGCGGACGCGCTCCTCGCGCTCCGGCGTGTCGCTCGGCTGGTCGCCCGGCTTCACGATCTTGGCCGGCTCCGCGATCACGAGCGCCTTCGGCTTGCGCCGGAGGGCCGTGTCGAGGACCTGCTCCATCGAGTCGACCAGGACCAGCTTCATCGACTTGCGGATCTCGTCCGGGATGTCGCGCAGGTCCTTCTCGTTCTTGCGCGGCAGGATGACCATCTTCGCCCCGGCCAGGTGAGCGGCCAGGATTTTGCTCTTCAGCCCGCCGATCGGGAGGACCCGACCGCGGAGGGTGATCTCGCCGGTCATGGCGACGTCCTTGCGGACGGGGATGCCGGTCAGGGCGCTGACGATGGCGAGGGCCATCGTGATCCCGGCCGACGGGCCGTCCTTCGGGGTGCCACCCGCCGGAACGTGGATGTGAAGCGTGTTCTTCTCGAACGTCTCGCGCGGGATGCCGAGCTCGGTCGCGTGGGCTCGCGTCCACGACAGGCCGGCCCGAGCGGACTCGCGCATCACGTCACCGAGCTGGCCGGTGAGGATGAAGTCCTCCTTGCCTTCCATCTTGGTGACCTCGATCGCGACCACGTCGCCACCGACCTCGGTCACGACCAGGCCCGTCGCCGAGCCGGTCTGGTCCTCGGCCTCGAGCTCGCCGTACTCGTAGCGCGGCGGTCCGAGGTACTCGGCCAGGCGCTTGAGGTCGATGACCGTCTTGCGCTTGCGACCCTCGGCCACGGTCCGGGCGACCTTGCGCATGACGTTCGCCAGCTCGCGCTCGAGGTTCCGGACACCGGCCTCGTGGGTGTACGAGCGGACGAGCTCGACCATCGTCTCCTGCGGGATCTCGATGTGCTTCTCGGTCAGGCCGTGGTTCTTCATCTGCTTGGGGATGAGGAACCGCTTGCCGATCTCGATCTTCTCCTGCTCGGTGTAGCCGGGCAGGTGGACGATCTCCATCCGGTCGCGGAGGGCGGCCGGGATCGGATCGAGCAGGTTGGCCGTCGCCACGAACAGCACCTTCGACAGGTCGAACGGCACCTCGAGGTAGTTGTCCTGGAACGTGTTGTTCTGCTCGGGATCGAGGACCTCGAGGAGGGCCGACGAGGGGTCGCCCCGGAAGTCCATCCCGATCTTGTCGACCTCGTCGAGCATGAAGACCGGGTTGTTCGATCCGGCTGTCTTGATGTTCTGGATGATCCGGCCGGGCAGGGCGCCGATGTACGTCCGGCGATGACCGCGGATCTCGGCCTCGTCGTGGATGCCGCCGAGGCTCATCCGGACGAACTTGCGGCCCATCGCCTTCGCGATGCTCTTGCCGAGCGAGGTCTTGCCGACGCCGGGCGGTCCGACGAACGCCAGGATCGGGCTGCGGATCTGGTCCGCGAGCGTCCGGACGGCGAGGTACTCGAGGATCCGCTCCTTGATCTTCTCCAGGCCGTAGTGGTCCTCCTCGAGGATCCGGGCGGCCTCCTTGATGTCGAGCTGGTCGTCGGTCGCGACGTTCCACGGCAGCCCGACCAGCCAGTCGACGTAGGTCCGGATCACACCGACCTCCGGGGAGGCGGACGGGATCCGGCTCATCCGGTCGATCTCCTTGATCGCGCGGGTCTTGATCTCGTCCGGCATGCCGGCGGCCTCGACCTTGTCGCGGAGCTCGTTGATCTCGGCCTGCTGGGGATCGTCCTCGCCGAGCTCGCGCTGGATCGCCTTGAGCTGCTCGCGGAGGATGTACTCGCGCTGGGTCTTGTCCATCTCGGACTTGACCTCGGACTGGATCCGACCCTTGAGCTCGAGGATCTCGATCTGGCGGGCGAGGAAGTTGCTGACGAGCTTCAGGCGCTCGGTCACGTCGACGGTCTCGAGCAGCTCCTGGCGCTGCTCGGTCGTCATGTCGGGGCTGTAGGCGACCATGTCGGCCAGCAGCCCGGGCTCGCTGATGTTGCGGGCGGCGACGGCGGCCTC
>DATNBW010000294.1:0-16472 GCA_035607275.1 Verrucomicrobiia bacterium
CCGCTACCCCGCCCGCGACCCAGGTGGACGCCGCGACGCCGGCCGGCGCGGCTGCTCAGGGGCCCTCGCTCGACGGCTAGCTGCGCCCGGCGTACTGAACGGGCTTGCGGTGCGGGTGGTGCGTCGGCCGGCTGCCGCCGCGTCCGCTGCCTCCGGCGTCCCCACCGCGAAGGGGGCGGGGCTCGATGTTGCGGTCCGGCACGAACCCGTCCTCGACGGTCCACGGGATTGCCTTGCGCAGGAGTCGCTGAACGCCGCGGAGGAGGTCGGTCTCGTCGATGCAGACGAGGCTGATCGCCTCACCCGTGGCCCCGGCACGGCCCGTCCGCCCGATCCGGTGGACGTAGTCCTGGGGGTTCCACGGCAGCTCGAAGTTGACGACGTAGGGCAGGTCCTCGATGTCGAGCCCGCGGGCCGCGACATCGGTCGCGACCAGGACCCGGATCTCGCCGGTCTTGAACTCCTCGAGCGCGCGCGTCCGCTCGGGCTGGCTCCGGTCGCTGTGGATGGCGACGGCGTTCAGTCCCTGCCGGTCGAGCCAGGTCGCGAGCCGGGTCGCGCCGATCTTCGTCCGGGTGAAGACGAGCAGCTGGCGCAGGTCGTCCTTGCGGATCAGATGGGCGAGGAGCTCCTCCTTGCGGTCGCGATCGACCGGGTAGACGAGCTGGTGGATCGCCTCGACGGTCGCGTTGCGCGGCGCGACCTCGACCTCGACCGGGTCGTTGAGGATCGTCTTCGACAGCCGCCGGATCTCGTCGGCGAACGTGGCCGAGAACATCAGGTTCTGGCGCTTGGGCGGCAGCAGCGCGATGATCCGCTGGATGTCCGGCAGAAAGCCCATGTCGAGCATCCGATCGGCCTCATCGAGGACGAGGATCTCGACCTGGCCAAGATTGGCGACCTTCTGGCCGACGAGGTCGAGGAGCCGGCCGGGCGTCGCGACGAGGATCTCGATCCCGCCCCGGAGCGCCTTGATCTGGGGCTCCATCGGCATCCCGCCGTAGACCACGGTCGAGCGGAGAGGGACGGTTCGGCCGTAGGTATGGACGCTCTCGTCGACCTGGACCGCAAGCTCGCGGGTCGGGACGAGGATCAGGACCCGGACCGGGTGGCGGGCCGGCGAGAACGAGGTGTTGGCGTGCTGCCGCAGGCGGTCGAGGATCGGCAGGGTGAACGCGGCGGTCTTGCCGGTTCCGGTCTGGGCGGCGGCGAGGATGTCCCGGCCCTGGAGCACCAGCGGAATCGCTCGTTCCTGGACGGGGGTGGGCTCGGTGTAGCCCTCTTCTGCCACGGTCCGCAGCAGGTCGGCCGACAGGCCGAGCGTATCGAAGGTCATCTGACTCCTGGGCTTCCCGGCGCGGGCGAGCGCGTGGGAAGTGCGTGCTGGTCGGCTCCCGCTCGCCTCCCTTGACGTCGTGCAAACGACGCGGTGCGAGCGCGGATCCCCGCGAGCATAGCCGATGGCCGCTCCGGGAGCATCGATTGGGCGCTCCGGCGGCACCGATCGCCCGCGACAATCGACCGGCGCCGGGTCGCGGGAGCCCTCGCCCGGGCGCGCGGGGGCATTCAGTCAACAGTCCGTGCAGGGACCCCGTCCCATCGTGCCGGGGGTCGATGGTGCATCTGGGGGAGGCACCGCCGGCAGCAGACTGGCATACTTTCGCAAGGCCCCCAGGCCGTCCACCCCCTGACAGACAGGCTCACAACAGAAGACCGCCGCCCCCCACGGCAGGACCCTGTCGTCTCCCGGTCCCGGTCCGGAACCCTCGCAGATCCCGGATCGTCGGCCCCGCCACCCGGTCGGACTCGCCCGATCGCCCCCCATCCCGCGCTCCGCGTCGGTTCGACGCGTGTCAGCGTGCGTTCCTGCCACGGGCGGCACCACCCACCGTCACCGCGCCCCATGCACGGTGTTCCGGCGGAGAGGAGGCAAGAGCGTTGCCCGTGTCCCACGACGGCGTCCAGAGGGCGTCTCGCCACCCGTCACTTCGAGCGCTGCGGCTGATCGCCGTCGCCGCACTGGCCTCCGTCCTGGCCGTCGGCGGACTGGCTGCCAACCCCCAGATCGCCGCCGCTTCCGGCAAGAAGGTCGTCATCGTCGTCGGTCCGGCCGGCTCGAACACCTCGAACTACATCTACAACGCGAAGAAGCTGGCCAGCCAGGCACGCTCCTACGGCGCGACCGTCTACGAGATCTATGCCCCCCACGCGACGTGGGCGCGGGTCAAGAGCCTCAGCCAGGGCGCGAACGTCTTCATCTACCTCGGCCACGGCAACGGCTATCCGAGCCCGTACGGCGCCTTCAACAAGTACACGAAGGACGGCCTGGGCCTCGATGCCTATGACGGCAGCTGGTCGCACAAGTATTACGGCGAGTATTACGTCGACCACTACCTGAACTTCGCCCCGAACGCCGTCGTCATCCTGAACCGGCTGTGCTACGCCTCGGGCAACTCCGAGTGGGGCGCCGCGAACCCGACGAAGTCGACCGCCATCAAGCGGGTCGACAACTACGGGGCGGGGTTCCTGCGGACCGGCGCTCGGGCGGTCTTCGCGGAGGGCATCAGCAGCGCCTCGTACATCCTGTACGGGCTGTTCAAGACGAGCCGGACGATGAAGCAGATCTTCTGGTCCGACCCGAAGCGGAGCGGCGCCTACGACTTCACGTTCTCGTCGACCCGGACGGTCGGCCGGAACGCGATCATGGATCCGTCCTCGCCGGGCCGCTACTACCGGTCCGTGATCGGCGATCTCAGCATGACGGCGACCACCTGGCGCTGACGTCCGGCCGATCGATCCACGACACCACGAACCCGACGGCGTCCGCTCAGGCGGGCGCCGTCGTCGCGTTCGGTGCCGGCAGGGGGCGCCGGACCCGGCCCGAGCGCTCGAGCTCGACCGACGACCGTCGGATCGCCTCGAGCAGGGTGGTCGGCCGCTGGACCGGCGAAGCGCAGAGCTTGATCGTGCGCATGGCGGGTGACTCCGTTGCGCCCGGCGTCGGTGTCGGGTCTGACGCGATCATCCGGCGGGCAGCCCACCGGCGACATCGA
Organism: Verrucomicrobiia bacterium; assembly: GCA_035607275.1. Classification (GTDB taxonomy): domain Bacteria; phylum Chloroflexota; class Limnocylindria; order Limnocylindrales; family CSP1-4; genus CF-46. Next base: position 3,054 of record DATNBW010000294.1, read on the forward strand.
CTGACGCGGTCCGTCGAGCACGACGTTCGATCCACCGGACCGCGCGTCATCCGACGTAGTCGCGGACAGGCGGAGGCCCTGGCCGGGTCCACCGCATCGTGAACCCGCCAGGGCCATGGATCTGCGGGCGCCGGCCCGGAGGGTGTCGGGGCCGTCGGTCGCGGTCGAGCGACGGCCCCCCGGTCGACGACCTAGGCGAAGGCCACGTGGGCGACGACGCCGAGCAGGGTCAGCAGGAGGACGAGGATCAGGAGGATCCCCGGGAAGGCACCGAGCAGGTCGGTCTCGAGGTACTGCGTCTGGGCGGTCATCGCGACGTCTCCTTTCGGGTCCTCGTCGGGCTCGGGCGATCGGGCGATCGCTCGTGACGAGACCGTAGGGGAAGCGCGGGTCGCGGGCCAGCGGTCCTGCGTCGACAATCCGGCCGCACGTCTGGCCGCGCCGGGGCTGGACGGATGACGACCCCGCGGTCTGGGACGACGGATCGTCCGAAACCGAACGCCGTCGACATCGACACCCGTTCCGGACCGATCGTCCGAGTTCGGCGTCCGACTTCGTCGCGAGTTCGGCGTCCGATTTCGTCGCGAGTTCGGCGTCCGAGTTCGGCGTCCGATTTCGTCGCGAGTCGCGGAATGGAGGTGATTTCCGAGAGCGTGCGCTTTCGGACGATCGGGCCCGCCGCCTCAGGCGACCGGCATGCCGGGTGCTGCGGCGTCGCCAACGTCGGCGGCAACGGCGTCGCCCGGGTCGGCCGCCACGGCCGACCGCGCGCCGTCGTGCCGGCGGTAGCCGACGAGCGCGACGAGGAATCCGATCCCGGTGATCCCACCGGCCGCGAACATCACCTCGCGGATGCCGATCGCGTCGCCGACGATCCCCGCGAAGCCCATCGACAGGACGCTCGCCGCCGACATCGCGGCCTGGACGACGGACATCACGCGACCCCGCTCCCCGTCCGGCGTCGACTGCTGGAGGATCGTGATCACCGCCGCCTGGAGGGGAACCACGAACCAGCCGATGACGAACATCAGGACGAGGAGCTGCCAGATCGCGACGACGGTTCCCGCGGCGGCGATCGTGACCGCCACCCCGGCCATCGCGATCGTGACGATCGAGCTGGGGGCGAGCCGGCGGGCGAGGACGCCGATCAGGCCGGAGGCGAGGATCATCGAGGCGCTCTGGGCGAGCTCGACGGGGCCGAGCCAGACCGGCCCGACCTGCAGGACGCGGACGACGAACGGGACGAACAGGACGTTGACGGCGCCGAGCCCGAGCATCGAGACCGCCAGGGCGAGGATCGTCGTCGAGAGGACCCGCGACCGGCCAATCGTCCGCAGGCCGACGAGCAGGGCCCCGCGGACGCCGGCCGCGGCATGGGCCGAGGCCTGGATCGTCCCGACGGCGGCCGGCAGCCGGGCGATCAGCGCGAACGAGACGAAGAACGTCAGCGAATCGAGGATGAAGGCCGGCCAGAAGGTGCCGATCAGGCCGACGATGAGCCCCGCGAGGGCCGAGCCGACGATCCCCGACACGACGCGCGTCGCCTGGGCCAGCGAGTTCGCCGCCAGGAGGCCCTCGCGGGGAACGATCCGCGGCAGGATCGCGCCGCGCGCCGGGGTGAAGAACGTGCCGACGGCGGACTGGACGAAGGCGAGGATGTACAGAAGCCACAGCGACGAGGCGCTGCCGACGAGGACGAAGCCGAGCACGACGATCCCGCGCAGGATGTCGGACGCGAGCATGATCCGGCGTCGATCGAAGCGGTCGACGTAGGTGCCCGCGATGAGCCCGATCGTCAGCGGCGGGATCGCGAGGACGATCGCCATGCCGGCCAGGGCGGCCGTCGAGCCGGTCAGGGCGTTGACGAGCAGCAGCAGGGTGAGGTTCGTCAGGCCGTCGCCGGCCTCGCTGATCAACTGGCCCAGCCAGAGCAGGCGGTAGTTGCGGATCCGGAGGATGTCGCGGATGCCCATGGCCGGCGCAAGCGCCGACGCGGCAGCGGTCGTCTGGTCAGTCATCGATCGGCTCCCGGGCGGCGTCGGTGCGGCCGTCCGCGACGGGATAGAGGGCGATGAGCAGCCCGAACGGCGTGCCGCCCGGATCCGCATCGGCGTCGGCGTCGAACTCCTCGAGGAGCGCCACCAATCGCTCGCGGAGCTCCGTTGCGCGGGCCGGGGTCAGCCGTTTCAGGTCCTGGCGAAGGAGGCCCCGAGCGGGCCGTCCGTCCGGGTCGAGCTGCAGCGCACCGCTCCGGAGGGCCCGTCCGGCGTCCTCGCGGGCCGTGTCGAACACGGTCCGAAGCATCTCGTCGACGGCGGCGCTCGCCTCGTCGGACGGACCGGCCGAGGACAGCAGGGCTCGATCGAGGCGGACGCTGAGCTGGGCGATCCGGTAGCGCGTCTCGATGATCCCGGACACGACCCGCGTGCCTGCGACCCGGATCAGATCGCGCTCCTCGAGCACGGCGATGTGGTGGTAGAGCTTCGTCGGCCCGACCCCGAGCGCCGTCGCGATCCGCTTGACGGTCCAGTCCTCTGCCGCCGCCTGGACCATCGTCTCGAGGATGCGCAGGCGAACCGGATCGGACAGCGCCTTGAGGGTCTCGACATCGGAGACCACCCGCTCGGCGTCCGGGGCGAGGTCCTTCGTGGTCAGAGCGGTTCCGGTCTCGGTCACTCGTTCATGCCTCACACAGCATTCAACATTCGTTGAACGTTATGTACGCATCAAATCACATCGTGTCAAGGGGTCCGGAGCGGGAGAGAAACGATCTCAGCCGCGGACCGGCGCGAGACCCGAGGCCGAGCGATCGCCCGGCGGACCGCCGCCACTGCCGCCGAGTGCGGGGAACGGCGCCGCCTCGACGGAGATCTCCTCCATCTTCGTCGCGTAGAAGGCGTAGCGGCGGCGCGCCTCGCCGTGCCGCCCGGCCGCGACGAGGGCCGCGACGAGCCCGAGATGGGCGCCCTCGTCGAACGGGTCGCGCTCGAGGATCCGGAGGTAGAAGCGTGTGGCTCCGTCGGCGTCGCCGTCCGCGGCTGCGTCCTCGGCGAGGGTCCGGGCGAGCGAGATATAGGTCGCCTGGGCCTCCTCGCGCAGGCTCACCGCCCAATCCTCGTACGGATCCTCCTCGAGGAAGTCGCCGCCGTACAGCGATTCGGCCATCTCGCGGCTCGCCCGCGCCCCGACAGGATCCCCGCTCCGTGCCAGGCGCGTGGCATTGGCCGCCGCGGCCAGGAACAGCTCGACGTCGAGCTCGACATGCTCCAGGTCGAGCCCGATCGCGCTCTTGTCCGCCGAGACGAACCACTCCGGCGGATGGTGCTTCTCCGGGTCGAGGACCGAGCGAACGGTCGCGAGCGCGACGGACAGCCGGTTGCCGAGCGGCTCGGGGTCGTCGTCGGGCCAGAGCAGATCGAAGAAGGTGTCGCGCGTCGTCGGCCGGCCGCGCCGCGCGACGAGGATCTTCAGGAGGTCCCGCGCCTTCTTCGACTGCCACGCGGTCGTCGGGACGACCTCGCCGTCGCGCAGCACGCGGAACCGGCCGAGGGACTGAACGCGAATCGGCGGCCGCGCCGCCCGGTCGATCGCCTCGACGATCTCCTCGGCATCGGCGGCCGGCCCGCGGGCACCCATCGAGCGGAAGGCCCGCTCGGCGTCGACCGCAGCGGCCCGGCCCTCGACGCCGCCGGCGATCCGGGCGAAGACGAGGCGGTTGCGGGCGGCTCCGTACGGGGCGGGCGATCGCATCCAGACCGACGCCGCCTCCTCCACGAGGTCGATCGCCCGTTCCGGATCGAGCGCCGTCAGGGCCTCGAGCTCGAGACCCGCGGCCATGCCGGGATCGTCGCGCCGCGAGCGGGCCGCCGTCGTCGCCTCGCGGGCGAGGGCCTCGGCGGTGCCCCGGTCGCCCGTCGCAAGGGCGACCCGTCCAGCTCCGAGCAGGATCGTCACGGGGGCGAGGTCGCGGCCGAGGGTCAGGGCCTCGCTGGCGAGCTCCGCACCCGCGGCCGGGTCGTCGAGGACGACGGCCTGGGCGAGCCCGATCAGGGCCGGCGCGAGGGCCTGGCTGTCGCCGGTCGAGCGGGCCGACTTGACCGCGTTCTCGAACGCCGCCCGGGCGAGGAAGGCGTCGCCGCGGAGGGCGTGCATCGAGCCCTCGCGGGTCAGCGCGTACGCGATCGACGGCGAGCCGATCCGCTCGTAGATGTCGCGAGCGTGGGTGAAGTCGGCCATCGCCTCCTCGAAGCGGCCGATGCCCTGCCGCGCCCGGCCACGGTTGACCAGGGCCCGGGCGTGGAACGAGGCGAACCCGACGGCGTCGCCGAGACGGACCGCCTCGTCGAGGATCTCCATCGCCGGCTCGAACCGCCCGAGCTCCAGCTCGAGGGCGCCGCGGGCGTTGAGGATCCGGACGACCTGGAGGGCGTCGCCGGCCCGCTCGGCCGAGGTCAGCGCGAGGCCGTACTGGGCGGCCGCGTCGGTCGGGTTGTTGGCGAGCTCGTTGCTGTTGCCGAGCGCGGTGTGCGCGGCCGCCAGGGCCCGCTGATCGCCGGACTCCTGGGCCCGCGTCAGCGCCTCGCTCGCCGCGATCCGCGCCTCGTCGACGTCGCCGCGGTGGTAGTGGGCCGAGGCGATCCACGCCGAGAGGAGGGCCTCGTCGATCGGCTGGCTGCCGTCGACCTCGACCCGGGCGTAGATTGCCAGCGCATCGTCGTACGCCCCGCGCAGCCCGTGCACGAGGCCCATCCGCCAACCGGTCGCTGCGTCCAGCTTGCCGTCCTGGCGCGCGGCTCGTCGGAAATGGCCCATCGCGTCGCGCCATTCGCCGCGGACGAGCGACGCCTCCCCGCAGGCCCGCTCGATCCGCCCGTCACGGAGCTCGTCGGAGAGGGAAGCGGCGGCCTCGACGACCTGGCGGGTCGCCCCGCCGAGGACGAGCGACTGGGCGTGCTCGGACAGGAACCGGGCGAGGGCCGGATGATCCTCGGCGGCGACCCACGACGCGAGCGCGGCCTCGTTGACGCCCTGCGCCTCGAACCAGATCGCTGCCGCCCGATGGAGCGCCCGGATCTCGGTCTGGGGCAGCGGCAGGCGCGAGAGGGTGTACTCGCGGATCAGCCCGTGGAGCGAGAACCAGCCGCGCTCGCCGGGAAGCGGTTGGAGGAACAGCGCCCGCTTCGAGAGCTCATTGATCGTCGGAGCCGGCTCGGGAACGCCGATCGCCTCGAGCAGCGCGGTGTTGAACCGCTCGAAGTGGACGGCCCGGCGAATGAGCGTCCGTGTCGCCTCCGGCGCGGCCGACACGACCTCCTCGGCGAGGTAGGCGAAGAGCGGGCCCTCGGGTCGCTGGAGCCGGTCGAGCACGGCCGCCTGGTCGCCGGGCGCAGCGCCCCGCACGGCCTCGATCGCGAGCCGGACGGCGGCCGGCCAACCGCCGGTCGCGAGGTGGATCCGCCCGGCTGCGGTCGCGCGGTCGCCGGCTTCGGCGACCTCGTCGACGAGGAGGATCCCGACGAGCGAGGCGATCTCGTCCTCCGTGAACGCGAGCGCCGTCCCGCCGAGGTCCATGACCTGGCCCTGGCCGCGCAGCCGCTCGACGCTGAACGGCAGCTCGCCTCGCGACGTGATCAGGATCCGTAGATCGGCCGGGGCCAGCCGGACGAGCGCTTCGACGAGCCGCCACGCCACCGGCGCGCCCGCCAGCACGTGGAGGTCGTCCAGGACGAGCAGGAGGGGACCGTCGAGGACGCTCTCGAGCGCGTCGGACAGGAGCGCCGCGGCCGCGTTCGCCCGGCCGAGGATGCCGGCGTCATCGGTTGCCTCGATCGAGCCCTCGATCGGGCCGGCGAGATCGGCCGGAAGATCGGGCAGGGTGACCCGCAGCGCCGCGACGATGCCCGCGGTCAACGCACCGAGGTGGCGGTCGCCGGCATCGAGCGTGTACCAGGCCGATCGGCGGCTGGCGGCAACTCGGGCCGCGAGGGTCGACTTGCCGAAGCCCGCCCCGCTCACGACGACCGTCAGTCGCCGATCCGTGCCGCCCGTCAGGCGCTGCTCGAGGGCGGGCCGGCGCAGGGTCCCGACCGGATCGCCCGGCGGCAGGAGCTTGGCCGACCGTCCGACCGTGTTCGAGCCGGCCGATCGATCCGGACGGGATCGCTCGTCTCGTGCCGGGCCGGTCTCCGTGGCGTGCGCTGCCGACGGCGGGTCGACCGGCGCGCCGGACCCGTCATCCGGGCGGTCGTCGCCGGGGGACGCGGCAGGTCGGTCAGACGAGGCGGTCACGATCCCTCCGGGGTACAGCTCGCATCGTAGCCCGCCCGTCCCGGACCGCGACAACAGAACGTGCCGCGGGGCGACCGGGCCCGCTGGATGCGGTGCATCGCGGCAGCCGCCGGGCACCGGCAGAACTGCGCGTCACCAACACGATCCGGCGTTCCAATTCAACAAAGTGAAACTGACACTTGACAAAGTGAGTTCAATAGACAACAATCCTGCCAACGACCACGAAATCGAGGCACGAATGGCTCACGATGTCATCTCCACCTGTCCCGTCTGCTCCGGAGAGCTGTCGGTCACCCGGCTGCGCTGCGGTTCGTGCGGGACGACGCTCGAAGGCGAGTTCTCGGTCGGGCGCTTCGCCCGGCTGACCCGCGACCAGACGGCCCTGCTCGAGAGCTTCCTGCGATCCCGCGGCAACCTCCGCGACATCGAGCGTGAGCTCGGGATCAGCTACCCGACGGTCCGGGCCCGGGTGGAGGCGCTCGTCCGGGCGCTGGGCTTCGGTCCGCGATCCGACGACGACACCGTCCCGGCCGACGACAGCACGCCTGCAGCCGTGCCGCAGACCCGCGAATCCATCCTCGAGCGGCTCGCCCGCCGGGAGATCACGGCCGAGGACGCCGCGACGGCGATCCGGGCCCTGGGGAGGAACGCCCGATGACCTCGACGACGAACGACACCGGCACCCTCATCATCGACCACCTCATCGGACGTCACGGCCGGCTCGCGATCCGGCTGGCGGCCGCCGAGCTGCGCCTCACCGGGACCGACGGCGACCGAGTCGTCGTCCGGACACCGCGCGGCGCAGCGCTTCCGGAGCGGGTCGTCATCGAGACCGTCGACGGTGGACTCACGGTCCGGGAGAAGGAGCTCCGCGGGTTGACGTTCAGCCTCGGGCGCAAGGTCGTCCAGCTCGAGATCGAGGTCCCGGCAACGGCCGAGATCGCGATCGATACCGCCAGCGGCTGGCTCGACGGCCAGGGCCTGCGCGGGGAGCAGCGCTACCGGACGGCGTCCGGCGAGACACGGCTTCTGGCGGGTGCCGGCCGGATCGAGTTCAACACCGTGTCCGGCGACGTCTCGATCGAGCTCGCCGACACCACCGACCTCGCGGTCAGGTCCGTGTCCGGCGACCTGCAGGTCCGGGGGGCCCGGCTGAGCGGTCTCCGGATCGGCACGACGAGCGGCGACGTCAGGATCGACAGCCCGCTCGTCGGGCGGAGCGGGAACACGATCGAGACGCTCAGCGGCGACGTGTCCCTCGTCGCGACGAGCGGCCTCCGGGTGGAGGCGCGCACGGTTTCCGGCGACTTGACGAGCGCTCTTCCGCATCGCAGCGAGGGCCAGATGGGCCGGCGGACGCTGGTCGTCGGCGATGGCTCGATCCAGCTCGGCTTCCGGTCGGTGTCCGGCGACCTCCGGATCCACGATGGGTCCGGCCGGGACGCGGCCGCGGCGCGCCCGATGCCCGCCATGCCCGCCATGCCCGCGATGCCAGCGACGCCCGTGACGCCGGCGGCGCCGAGCCCGTCGAGCCCGGCGGCGACGAGTGACGCTGATGCGGGTCCCGACGATCCGAAGGAGGCCGATCGGATGGCCATCCTGCGCGCCCTCGAGCAGGGCGAGCTCGATGTCCCGACCGCCATGGATCGGCTCGCCGCCCTCGACGGCGATGCTGCCGGGCAGTCCGACGCCGGCCCCGGCCAGGAACCGGATCCGAGCCATGGTTGACGCCCTCGAGCAGGTTCTTCAGCTCGTCGCCGACGGCCGCCTGACGGCCGCTCAGGCCGCACCGATCCTCGACGCACTCGGGGCCGCGGACCTCGACGGCGCCGACGGCGATGACCGATCGGGGAGCGCCGGCGACGCCGAGCCGACCGCCGAGCGGGCCGGAGAGCGGGGGACCGCGTCGTCGATCCGGATCGAGATCACGGAGGGCGGTCGGAAGATCCTCAATCTCCGGGTCCCGGTCTCGCTCGGGCGGATGGCCCTCGACCGGGTCCCGGGCCTGTCCGGCGCCAACGCGGACCTGGTTCGCCGAGCCCTCGCCGATGGCCGCTCCGGAACCCTCCTCCACATCGACGAGGACGGGGACGGGGTCCGGATCGCCCTCGAATGACCACCTCGACCCAGACCGGCCGCGGCTGCGGCCGGACCACCCACCACGACAGGAGAGCATCCCGATGACGCACGACCACCGCTCCACCGATCTCCACCGCGCCGAGCTGGACCACGAGATCGAGACGATCCGCACCGAGCGCCTGCTGGCGACCGGCGGCGACGCCCACGACTCGATCCTCGATCGAACGCGCCGGGCCGCCGGACGCGCCCTGATCGGCGCCGGCACGGCCCTCGTCGGTCGCGAGGCCGCCTCGCTTCGGACCCATCGGGCCTGACAGCCGGGACGGCTGGCCCGCCTTCGTCGTGGAGGTCGCCATGCACTGGACGAACGCGCCGACGCCGCCCTCGGCTCAGCGCACCCGATCGGACGCCGACCGGGTCGCGACGATCGCTGCCGAACCGCACGAGAACGTCGAAGACGGCCAGGACGGCCGAGCGAAGATCGGTCGCGCCGACGCCCCCGCTCGCGACGCCCCCGCTCGCGACGTGTTCGCCACGGGCGGCGTCCCGCGTCTCCGTCGCGCCGATCGCATCTGACCAGGGGGTCTCGATCGGTCGTGCCGGCCCGCCGCTGGTCGACCCGCCGTGATCGGACTACGATCCGCGGATGAGCACGATGACGACCGATCGCCTCCCGTTCACCGGCAACGACGCCGCCGACCGCCTCCTCGTCAGCGACCCGCTGGCGCTGCTCATCGGGTTCGCCCTCGATCAGCAGGTGCCGCTCCAGAAGGCGTTCTCGGGTCCGCTCGAGCTGAGCCGCCGGATCGGCGGCCTCGATGCGAAACGGATCGCGACGATGGACCCCGACGCCCTCGACGTCGCCTTCCGCACGCCTCCGGCCCTCCATCGGTTCCCCGGCAACATGGCCAAGCGCACGCGCGAGCTGGCGGCGTTCCTCGTCGAGCGCTACGACGGCGACGCATCGCGGATCTGGCGCGAGGCGAAGGACGGTGCCGATCTCCACGCTCGCCTGCTCGATCTGCCCGGCTTCGGACCGATGAAGGCCGAGACGCTGCTCGCGATCCTGGGCAAGCAGCTGGGCGTCGCGCCGGCCGGCTGGGAGGCGTTCCTGCCCGACCACATGACCCTCGGCGACGTCGACGGCCCCGAGGCGCTCCGCCGCTACCAGGACTGGAAGCGCGGGATGAAGGCCGAGAAGCGGGCCGCGCTGTCGTCCTGATCGGGCCGGGGCCGGGGTACGCGAGCCGTTCGAGCGCTCGTACCATATCGTTGCGATCGCAACGACCACACGAGGCCCTCATGAACGACACCATCCGCGCCGCGCTCTCCCGGGGCGGCGTCATCGACATCACCACGACCGGCCGGCGCAGCCGCCAGCCGCGCCGGATCGAGATCGTCTTCCACCGGATCGACGGCCGGATGTGGATCTCAGGCATTCCCTCGCCGCGCCGCCGCGCCTGGATCGCGAACCTGGCCGACGATCCGAAGCTGACGGTTCACCTGAAGGGCCCGGCCGCCGTGGCCGACCTGCCGGCCACGGCTCGCATCGTCGACGATCCGACCGAGCGGCGGCACATCCTCGAACGGGTGGCGCGAGCCTGGAACCGGACGGACCTCGACCGGATGGTCGCCACGAGCCCGCTGATCGAGGTCGTGATCGACGAGGCCGCCTGACACCGTCGAGTGCGACGGATGTCCAACCTGGAGATCGACGGGTGGCCGCTGACAAGGCGCGATCGTCGCCGCGAGGATCGGGCCACTCGGATTGACCGCCCGTTCTTCCCAGGAGACCCGATGCGCACTCGTCCCGCCTCGATCGCCACGATCGTCATCGCGATCGGCCTCGCCCTCACGACGATCGGAATCGCCCGCGTCCTGCCGTACACCTTCGGCGGGGTGGGGGATCGCTCGACCATCGGTGCGGACCTGTGGGCCCATGGCACCGCCGTCTCGCCCGCGCTGGTCGCGCTGTTCTTCCTCGGGCTCCTGGCCGCGATCGCCATGCGCCCGACCCGTGGTGGCCGGCGCGCCTCGACCTGGCTGGCGGTTCTCGCCGGTGCCCTCGTCGTCAGCGGCCTGCTCGAGCCGGCCCAGCTCCAGCTCGTGCTGTTCGGGGCGTTCGACGCGGTACTGAGCCCGCTCGTCTACGCGCTCCACGTCGGGTTGATCGCGCTCGTCCTCTCGTCGATCGGCGAGACGCGCCGACAGGGCGCCGGTCCGGTCGAGGCCGAGCCGGCGCCGGCCGTGCCGCACGTCACGGTGCGCCGAGCGATCGCCGTCCCCGCCTGACCTCCGCTCGGTCGGACGGCGCCGCCGCCCGATCGGCAAGAATCAGAGGCTCGGCGCGCTGAACGTGTCGCAGTCGGTTGGCTTGCCGGACTGGTAGCCGGTCGTGAACCAGCGGACCCGCTGCTCCGACGTGCCGTGGGTGAACGAATCGGGGTGGACGCCGCCACCGCTCGATGCCTGGATGTGGTCGTCGCCGACGGCCTTCGCCGCCGCGTCGGCCGCCGCGATCTGCGCCTGGGTCAGGGGCTGGATGAAGCCGGTCGACTGCGCGTTGTGGGCCCAGACGCCGGCATAGCAGTCGGCCTGGAGCTCGGTCCGCACGGAGCGACTCGTCGGGCCCGTGTCGCTCCCCGGCTGGAGGTCGCCGAGCAGGTCCTGGACGTGATGGCCGTACTCGTGGGCGAGGACGTACGCCCTGGCGAACGGGGCATCCTTCGCGCCGAAGCGCTGCTCGAGCTCGGTGAAGAACCCGAGATCGAGGTAGACCTGCTTGTCGACCGGGCAGTAGAACGGGCCGGTCTGCGAGGTCGCATCGCCGCAGCCGGTCGAGACGCCGTCGGTGAACAGGACGGTCTTCGCCTTCGTGTAGCCCTGGATCTGGCCCGCCCAGAACTTCTGGATGCTGTCGACGTAGCCGACGATCTGGCAGTCCTCACGCGCGTTCGCGTCGGCGCCGGTCTTGCAGCTCGCGAGGGCGGACGACTGCGGCGTATTCGGGTCGACGCCGGCGCCGCTCCCGCCGCCGAGGAGGTCGCCGGGGTTGCCCCCCAGCAGGACGTAGATGATCGCGATGACCAGCCCGATCCCGCCACCGCCGACGGCCAGCCCGCCGCCGCGGCCGCCGAGTCGGCTGGAACCGCGAACGTCGGTGACCTGCGATGAGTCGAGTTGAGCGTTTGGATCGAATGTCATTCTGGGCTGACCTCCGGGGCGGGGGAACCGTTGGAGTTGTACCCGATCGGGGGCCGTCGGGTGCCCACCTGCCGGCGGGCCGTCCGTGGCAATCGCATTGCGACTGGCGGCGCATGGCTCTGTCGAGGGTCGCGAGTCGCGGTCGTGAGTCGCCGTCCGGCGTGCCGGCCGCTGCCTCGAATCGGACGCGAAACCGGGGCCGAATCCGGCCGCGATTGCGACTCATGACAGGTTCTGGCAGGTATGTCTGGCATGCTCCGGGAGTGAGTGACGCGGTCATCCGGATCGCCCAGACGAGGTGCGACATGTTCCCTTCAGAGACGCTTGCGCGGGCCATCCACGCGGATCGAGTGCGGGACCTCGAGCGGGCCGCGCGCAACCATCGGCTCCTCGCCGCGAGGGATGACCAGCCCGCCGGGCAGCCCGCGGCATCGGCCCGATTCGCTCCGGCGACCAAGCGGCCGGCGTGCGGCGACTCGGCGGGTCAGCCCGCCTGACGGCCGGCGACCGGGGCTCGGACGGCCCTGTCCGAGGCCCGATCGGCCGGACTCCCGGATGCGGTCTCGAGAGGCTTCGGTTCGTAGTGGGACGCGACGCGCCGGGCCTGGGCCGCGATCCGCTCCCGGAGCTCGGCGGGCTGGAGGAGCTCGCACTCCGAGCCGACGGCGAGGATCTGGGGCACGACCTCGTTCGGCCAGTCCAGCTGGACGCGAACGCGCAGCCAGCCGTCCGGATCGGGCTCGTCGAGCCGTTCGAGCGTATCGAACGGCCGGTCGCCGATCACGCCATGGAGGCGCGGCAGGCGCTCGGGAGCGAGGCGCATCAGCACCTCGATGCGCGGCGTGTCGCGTTCGTACGCCGAGCTCGATTCCGTCCAGAACGCGGCGAGGTCGAAGTCGGGGCGCTCGAACCGCTCGTCGAGCGGCGTCACCCGGCTGACCCGCGACACGCGATAGGTCCGCGGCTGGCCGTCCGCTCCGGCGATGAGATACCAGACCCCGGCCTTCAGGACGAGGCCGAGCGGCTCGAGGACCCGATCGACCGTCTTGTCGCCGCGGTCATAGCCGATCTGGATCCGCTGGCTCTCCCAGACGGCTTCGGACAGCGGCCCGAGCAGCGGAACCGGCTCGTCCGCGTGATACCAGGCGGCCGCGTCGAGGTGGAACCGCTCGACGAGACGCGACGCCCGCGCCCGGAGCTCGACGGGCAGGGCCGCCAGCACCTTCAACCTCGCAGCGGCGACCACGGTGCCGAGCCCGAGCTCCGCCGCTGGACCGGGCAGGCCGGACAGGAACAGCGCCTCCGCCTCGTCGGCGGTCATCCCCGTCAGGCGCGTCCGATAGCCATCCACGAGCCGGATCCCGCCGTGCGGCCCGCGGTCGGCGTAGATCGGCACGCCCGATGCGCTCAGCGCGTCGACGTCGCGATGGATCGTCCGGACTGACACCTCGAGCTCACGGGCGAGCTCGGCGGCGGTCTGGCCGCCGCGCGACTGGAGGAGCAGCAGGAGCGACACGAGTCGGGACGCACGCATCGCCGTTCAGTCTACCCATAGCTGACAGGATGTGTCGAGTATCGCCGTCGCCTGACTGCGTTCGTCGCGCAGGGGCGACGAGGGCAAGGCGAAGCCGAGCACCGGAACGAGCGCACCCGCAGGTGCGTGAGTGAGGAGCGCAGGCTTCAACGCCGCGATGGCGTGCGCAGGCGCGACAGCCGTCAGTTCCGCTGCGTTCCTTGGTCGCGGAGGAACTGCTCGATTTCAGTGATGAGATCGTCGCCGGCGGGCAACCGCTCCTCGTCGACCATGGCTTCGAGTCGCTGGACGTAGCCCCGAGTGTTCTCGTCGAC
>DATNBW010000304.1:0-10340 GCA_035607275.1 Verrucomicrobiia bacterium
CACCGTACGGGCCACGCAGCCGGGGGACAGCGTGTTCCTGGCGGCACCGCCCGTCGAGGCATAGATGAGCGTGGAGGCGGTGCCGCAGGGCGTCGACCTCGGCAAATACGCGGTGAACGGGACCGTGCGCGCAGTGGTCGCCGATGCCGCGACCGGCCGCACGTATCTCGGGGGCGACTTCAGCGAGGTCGGCCTGCGGACCGGTCCGGTCGCGGTCGTCGACCCGCCCGACGTGGGCGACGGCCACTTGCAGGCGGCCAGCCCGGAGATCCTCGGGACCGTCAACCAGGTTTTCGCCGACGATCGGGCCGGCGACCCCGGTTTCTTCGTGGTCGGCGAGCTCATCGCGGTCAACGGGCAACCCGTCCCGCAGACGCCGGTCGTCCGGATGCACCTCGACGCAGGCGGAACCAGGTGGGTCATCGACCCGACCTGGTCCGCCTCGACGGTCGCCGACGGCTGCTCGTCCTTCGGCCGCGCCCGATCCTGGATCGCCACCTCGGAATACCTGATTGCGGGAGCCTATGTCGGCGCCTGGAACAGGACGGGTCTCACGATCATCAATCGGGGGACCGGCATCTGCACGAACTCGCTCCCGTCCGTGACCACGCCGCTGCCGGCCCTCGCGTCGTGCGAGGCCCTGGACTATTGCTACGCCACAGCCGACCAGCTTGCCTGGGACGCGGCCTCCAACCGGCTGGTCGTCGGCTACATGACGATCGTCGGACCCACGTCCATCGACTCCAAGATGGAGGAGAGCCTGGCGAGCTACGACCTGAACCCGGGGGGCGCCGGCCGCCTTTGGGTCACTGCCCTCCAATCTGAGGCGCCGCCCGAGGCCCACGACTGGCGGGCAAATGTGACAGGCCTGAGCGCCGGGCACCAGAAGGTCCTCGTCCGAGGCTGGTTCCCGCTCGACTCCGGGCACGACACCGACTCCGGGCTGCTTTCGATCGACGCCGGAAGCGGGGCGATCGCCCAGCGCTGGTCCGGCGCGGGTGAGCAGAGCCTGGCCGACGGATCGATCCTCGATCCCGGGACCGTGTCACCCTGCCTGGCAGGCCTGCGAACCTCGGGACTCCTCTTCGACCTTGACGGGGCGCCCGCCGAGTGGCACGCCGATCTCGAGCGAAGCATGCTCTGCCGATACGACACGACCGGCGAGACGGTGGTCGCCTCGCAGGTCGGCGACTTCACCATCGCCAACGACGGCTTCGAGCCGATGCCGACGGTCCAGTACACGGCTCCCGACGGATCGGCCTATCTCGTGGGGCCGCACATGGCGGTCGATCTCGACGCGGGGATCCGCGCCGACTGGCATCCCGATCCTGGCACTCCGCTGAGCGCCCGACCAACCTCGATCGCACACACCGCTGACGGGTTCGTCCTCGCCGGCGACTTCACCTTTGTCCGCGGCCACCGCTCGCCCGGCGTCGTCGCGCTGACCACGAGCCTGAGCCCGGATCCGGCATTCACGTCACCGCTCGGCACGGCCTGGCCGCCGGACGTCCGCGCCCTCGCCCTCGATCAGGGCTGGCTCCTCGTCGGCGGGAACATCCAGATGCCGGCGACGCCGGACGCCGAAGCTGACAACCGGTCGATCCTGGCCCTGGATCCGACGTCTGGACGATTGATCGATTGGGGTCCGCCCGCGGCTCGTCCCGGAACCGTCTACACGATCGCCGTCAACCCTGCCGACGGCCGGTTCTGGATCGGGGGCACGTCGGCTCCACAGGGCAACCATCCCGGCACCCCGCTCCTCCACTTCACCTCTCCCACGGAGGGCGCGACGCCCCTGGCGGTGCCGTCCCTGACCTGCCTCGACGCGGGTGGTCCCTACACGATGCAGCCCACCTGCGGAGCTGTCAGCTACAACGGCACCGAGGTCCGGGTGCTCGCCTACGAACCCGGAGGCGGCCTCTACCTGGCCGGCGCGTTCGGGGCGGTCGACGGTCAGGTCCGGCGTGGCCTCGCCCGGCTCGATGCCGGCGGCCAGCTCGATTCGTGGTCCGCCGACCTGCTCGGCGTCGTCCCGATGGCGGCCGGCAGCTACCTCTGGCAGCTCGAACCGCACTCTCTGGCGGTCCTTCACGGCCAGCTGATCGTCGGGGGAATCTTCTGCTCGCTCCACCCGAGTCCCGGAGGAGGCGGCGCGGGCAGTTGCATCTCTCCCCTCCTGGTCTTCTCGACGGAAACCGGCACGCTGCTCCGACCGACGGATGCCGCGGTCTCGCCCTGGTTCCAGGTCTTCGGCTGGTGGAGCGCCGGGTACTCGATCCTTGCCAGCGACACGGGCGTGGTCGTCGCGATGGGCGATGTCGGCGTGATGGTCCTCGACCCGGTCACCCTCGACTTCGACGCACCGGCATCCGCCCCGCTCCTCAGCAGCAACTGGTGGGCTCACGACTTTCGAAACGGCGTCTTCGCGCTGGCGGCCCCAGCGACACCGCCGGCCGCCCTCGTGGCGGGCAGGTCCCGGGTCGCGATCGCCGCCCAGATCCCGTCGACCCGGATCGTCATGGCGGGATCGATCTCGCGCTGGGGCTTCCACGTCGCCGGCAACATGATCTCCGCCAACGTCCAGGCGACGCCCGTTGCGCCCGTCCTGCCAAGGGTCACCGCGCCGGTCGCTAGCCTGCGGACCGCCGCAACCCTTTCCGGGAGCTCCGCCCCCGTCCATCTGACCTGGAGCGGGTCCGACGTCGGCGGCCCGGGGATCGACCACTACATCCTGCGGCGAAGCACCAACGGAGCCGCCTGGACGCTCGTCGCGAGCCCGATCGGGCGGACGGTGGATCTCTTCGTGGCCACGTCGGGCACGGTCCGGTTCCAGGTGAGCGCTGTCGACACCGACGGAAACCCCGGCGCCTGGGCCACCGGCCCGACGCTGACCCCACGGCTCGTCCAGCAGTCGAGCACGGCGGTCCACTACGGACGAGGCTGGACGACGACCACGTCGTCGGTCTTTGCCGGCGGTTCGGCCAGGTACGCGAAAACGGCCGGGTCCACGGCGAGCTATGCGTTCACCGGCCGCTCGATCGCCCTGGTCAGCACGACGGCCCTGAGTCGGGGAAAGGTCAAGGTCTACGTCAACGGCGTGTACCTCGCGACCGTCGACCTGCGGTCGAGCTCGACCCGCTACCGGGCGCTCGTCTGGCAGCGGACGTGGACGACATCCGCCACGAGGACGATCAAGCTCGTCGTCGTCGGGACGGCCGGGCGGCCGCGCGTCGACCTGGACGCGTTCGTGACGCTGAAGTAGGACCCGAGCGGCCAGGGAGCCTGGCTGTCCACGGCGGCGCTCGTCGCCGTGGACATCGAGTCGCAGTCGGGCCAGATGGAGGGCTAGACCTGGCCGGAGAACGCCTTGCACGGCTGCGGCGAGGCGCCGGGCGGCGGCACCAGCTTGCTGACGCCCGTGAGGGCCGCCGCCCAGGCCTGGGCGCCGCCCGCCTGCTCGAATGCCTTGTCCGGGTCAGCCACACCGGCCGGGCCGGTCGCGAGGGCCAGCTTGGCCGTGGTCGCGGCCTCGTACGCGAGCAGGAGCTTGTCCATCTGGCCCATCGCGGCCGTAGCCGGCGGCCATCGGGCGGCGATGGCGGCCTGCTGGCGACCTGCCTCGAGCTCCGCCGTCATCGCGCCCGCCGCGCGCTCCGCCGCGCTGCCGTCGTGGGTCTTGACCGCGTCGTCGAGCGCCCTGCTGAGGACGGACGGTGTGCCCGCATCCGGGTTGCCGACGGCGCGGATCAGTGACGTGAATGCGCCGCAGAACGCGGCATCGAACTCGGCATAGGTGGCTGGAGCCGCGGACGCGGGAGCGCTCGGAGAAGCGGTCGCGCTCGGACCGCCGGCGCCACACGCGGCGACGGCCAGGACGATGAGCGCCAGGCCGGTAGCGCGCAGGACAGGAAGGTTCATGGGGCTTGTCACCTTGATGGTGGGACGGGTTGGCTGGTGGGCAGGGCGATCCCCCGATGGCTGGTGGACGCCCGGCGCGGGGTTTCGTTACCGCGCGTGAGGAGGGGCGGCTATCGTGGCCTCATGGACGACGGCCAGCCCGCGATTCCCCGGGACGCATCGCCCGAGGTCGACGTCGACTTCGACGAGGTGATCGACAGCGTCCTCGACGACCTGCCGGAACCGTTCCTCGAGCGGCTCGGATCGGTGGCGATCGTCGTCGAGGACGAAGCGTCGCCCGAGCTGCTCCAGTCGGTCGGGGCGCGCGGCCTGTTCGGGCTGTACCAGGGCGTGCCGCGGACACGGTTCGGCGTCGACAACGTCCCGCTGCCGAGCAAGATCACCCTCTTCCGGGGGCCGCTGACCCGGGCGAACGCCGGCCCTGCGCGGCTGACCCTGGCGATCGAGGACACCCTCCTGCACGAAATCGCCCACCACTTCGGGATCGACGACGACCGCCTACGCGCCCTTCGCGCCGAGGGCCGCGCCAACCGCATCTCACAGGCCGAACACGGGCACGACCACCGTCACGGTCACGGCGACGGCCACGACTGAGTACCCGGCGTGGCGCACCCCGCCGGGACGCCTCGCGCTCGCGTGGGCAGCCGCCGCGGTCGGGTCGGGAGCGCGCGTCCGGGCGGTCAGGCCACTCGGCGGTGGGATCGCCGAAGCCACCGACGCGCTGACGATCGACGCCGGGACCGGGGTCCGTCACCACCTGGTCCTCCAGCGCTGGATCCGCCCGGGCTGGGAGACGGACGACCCGGGCTTCGACCCGGCCAAGGAAGCGGCCGTCCTGTCAGCCCTGGAGAGGACGGTGATCCCGGCGCCGCGGCTCGTCGCGGTCGACCCGGAGGGGTCGCGGGCCGGCGTCCCGGCACTGCTGACCGAGCGCCTGCCCGGGCGTCAGCCGACGGTCCGGCAGATCGCGAGACCGACCACGCTCGCCGTTCTCGGGTCGATGCTCGCGACGATCCATCGCGTGGGTGCGGGCCTCGGCGGCGACGCCGCCCTCCGCGCGAGCGTGCCGGCGTACGTCCCGTTCGGGGATCTCGGGGCGGCGGTGATCCCGGCGAACACGCACCGACCGGACCTCTGGCAGGCGGCGCTGGCGATGGCGGGCACGGAGCCGCGGTCGCGGGCACCGACGACGTTGATCCACCGCGACTACCACGCCTGGAACACGCTGTGGGTCGCCAATCGGCTGACCGGCGTGGTCGACTGGACGTCCACCTCGTGGGGCCCGCCGGCTGCCGACCTCGCCCACCTGCGGGTCGATCTCGTGTTCGACGTCTCGGTCGAGGCCGCGGTTCGAGCCAGGGAGGCGTTCGCGGCCGCGGGTGGTGACCTCACGAACGCACGGCACCACCAGCTCCGCACGGTGTTCGACTACATCACGGACATGGACCCGGCCCAGTTCGACGAAGCGGCCGTCGATCGGCTCGATGCCTTCCTCGACCTCGTGATGACCGAGCCAGACGGGCGCGGCCCGGCGGGCTAGACGGCGACGGCCGGGTGGGCCGGCGACCTGCGGAGGTCAGACCGGCTCGGCGATCAGGCGCGCGATGACCGGTCCGATGCGCTCGACCCACAGCGCGTACTGGGCGCCCGAGGGGTGGAGGCCGTCACCGGCCACGAGAGATCGATCGTGGGCGGCCCGCAGCGACAGGTCGTGGATGTCGACGAACGCGACGTCGCGCTCGGCGGCGAGCTCGTGCAGGATCGCGTTGTTCGCGCGAATTCCCGCCGACTGGACGAAGGGATCGCCGTAGCTCGCGCCCTGCGGGGTGACGGTGTAGTCCGGCGTGGCGACGGTCACGATCCGGGTCGGCCGCAGGGTCTGGAGCAGCGTGTCGAGGATCCGGGCCGCGTTCGCCGCGTAGGTCTCGAGGGTGACGCCCTGGACGACGTCGTTGACGCCGACCAGGAGGCTGGCGAACTCCGGCCGGAGCTCGCCGAGCCGTGGCAGCTCGGCGTCGATGACGTCTCCCGACGTGAAGCCGTTGACGCCGAGGTTCGCGACCAGCTCGAGGCCCGGAAGGGTGTCCGCGAGCGCGACCACGACCCGGTCGGGCCAGCGGTCGCTCGCCCGCTCGAGGGCCGTCCCGATCGTGTAGCTGTCGCCGAGGGCGACGTAGCGCAGGGGCCGGGCGGGTCTCGGGCTCGCCGCGGTCACCCCGCGGCCGGCTCGCGCTCGGCAGCGGGCCGCGGAGTTGGTTCCGCCTCCGGGCCGCTCGATGCCGGAATCTCGACCGGCCGGCCGTCGAAGCGGCCGGTCGTCACATCGAAGAGGAATGCCGACAGCAGATCCGCGAAGACGGCCGGCTGCTCCAGGCTGAGCATGTGGCCGACCCCGGGCACGACCACGAGGCGGGCACGAGGCGCCGTTGCGGCGATCCGCTCGGAGACATCGAGGATCGCCGGGTCGTCGAGCTCGCCGGTCACGACGAGGACCGGGCAGCCGAGCTCGGCCAGGCGCGCGGCCGCCGGTGGGGCGAGCTCGTGCTCGGGAGCCTGATCGGGATCCCACTGCGGCAGCTCGAATGCCTCGCGCTGCATCCGCCCGACGAAGGCCCGGACCGCGGGATCGACGGCATCGGCCGAACGCTGCGGACCGTCGACCCAGGCCCGCAGGTTGATGTCGACGGCTGTGTCCAGATCGCCCCGATCGAGAGCTTCGACTTCGGCGGCCCAGATCGGCCGGAACGAGGCCGGCGCTCCGTCGAACAGCGCGCCGCCCGGGGCCACGAGCATCAGGGAGGCGACGGTCCCGGGCCGGGCGAGCGCGGCCTCGACCGCGATCCCGGCGCCCATCGACGCGCCGACCAGGTGCGCGCGGGTGATCAGGAGCTCGTCGAGCAGACCGAGCAGGTCGGTGTGATGCGACCAGGGCCCGCCCGGGGGCAGCGATTCGCCGACACCGCGGACGTCGTGGCGGATGACCCGGTGACGATCGCGGAGGGTCGCGGCGAGCTCGGACCACATCCGCCGGTCGGCGACGCCGGCGTGGACGAGCGCAACGGGCGGACCCGACCCCTCGTCGTCGAAGGCGATCCCTGCCGCGGTGCGGCCGCCGGGCGCGAGCCGTGCTGGAACGTCGGCCATGACGGTGGAGTATGCACCGGACGGCCCCGGGGCCTATCCTTGCGGTCGGCACATTCCCCTCGACGCGGACTCGGACCAATCCCTGCGCGGCATCAAGTCGCACTTGCCCGGCCGGTCACCCGTCGTTAGGATGCGCCGAGGGTCGCTCCGCGGAGCGACTGTTCCTTCGAGACCGCCACGGACCACCGACTTCTCGGCCGGACGGATCTCGATGCTGGAGGAGGACACATGCACAAGCGTTCGCTTGGCCTGTCGCTGTTCGGCGGCCTGGCCATCATCGTGGCAGCGTGCGGAGGCGGCGCCACGCCGACCCCGTCGGCCGCCTCGCAGCCGCCGGCCTCGCAGGCCGCGCCATCCGCACCCGGGTCGGCACCGGCCTCGGCACCGGCATCCCAGGCCGCCACGTCGAACCTGAAGATCGGCGTCGTCACCGACATCGGAACCCTGAACGACAAGAACTACAACGAGTACTCGTTCAAGGGCGCCGAGGAAGGCGCGGCCGCGATCGGCGCCGAGGCGCCGAAGTCGATCGTCCCGACGAGCGCCTCGGAGTACGCGTCGTCGATCAAGTCGTTCGTCGACCAGAAGTTCGACGTGATCATCACCGTCGGCTTCAACCTCGCATCGGCGACGGTCCAGGCGGCTCATGACAATCCCAACACGTGGTTCATCGGCGTCGACCAGAGCCCGATCTGCGTGACCGCCGACGGCCTCCCGGACAGCACGTTCGCCTGCCCCGGCGATGCCAAGACGCTCCTGCCGAAGTACATGTCGGTCTGGTTCCAGGAAGACCAGGCGGGCTACCTCGCCGGGATCGTGGCGGCCGGTGCCAGCAAGTCCAACACGATCGCCGCGATCGGCGGGACGAGCATCTGCGCCCCGTGCGTGCGCTACATCCAGGGCTACGAGCTCGGCGCCAAGTCGGTGAAGCCGGACATCAAGGTCATCACCGCCTATGTCACGAACGACTTCTCGGCGGCCGCCTTCCAGGACCAGGCCGGAGGCAAGACGTACGCGACGAACTTCCTCGCCCAGAACAAGACCGTCGACGTCCTGTTCCAGGTCGCCGGCCTCACCGGTAACGGGATCCTCGACGCGGCCTGCGCCAAGGTCGACAAGGACGGGGCCCCGCTCGTCTACGGCATCGGCGTCGACGTCGACCAGTTCATCTCCTACCCGGATGCGGGCCCGTGCCTGCTGACGAGTGCCGAGAAGCACCTCCAGCTGGCGGTGTCCGACGCGCTCAAGGCGGTCGCCGGCGGCGCCGCAGCCCCGGGCAACGTCCTCTACGACGCGAAGAACAACGGGATCGGCGTGTCGCAGGGCCACAACCTCGGCGACAAGTGGGCGCCCGGGGTCGTCGACCTGCTCAACAAGGCGCTGGCCGGCATGAAGGACGGGTCTCTCAAGACCTGCCCGGAGAAGTGCGGAGTGGCCGGCTAGTCCGGATCACCCCCATCTGACCAACCGAACGCGGGCCGGCCGAGGCAACTCGGCCGGCCCGCGTTTCTGTACCCTGTGCTGCGACACCCATCGCCCGACCGGTCAGGTACCCCAGGAGTCGCGACAGCCGTGACCAGTACCGAGTCGATCGTTCCCGAGGAGATCGTCCACGCCCCGGCCCTCGAGATGCGCGGCATCACGAAGCGCTACCCGGGCGTCGTCGCCAACGATCGGATCGATCTCGAGGTCCGGCCCGGCGAGATCCACGCCCTGCTCGGCGAGAACGGCGCCGGCAAGACGACCCTGATGAACATCCTCTACGGGCTGGCCCGGCCCGACGAGGGCGAGATCCTGCTCGATGGCACGCCCGCCTTGATCGCCAACCCGACCGACGCGATCGCCCGCGGGATCAACATGGTCCACCAGCACTTCATGCTGGTCCCGGTCCTGACCGTCGCCGAGAACATCCTCCTCGGCGAGGAGACGATGGCCGGCCCGATCTTCCTCGACACGAACGAGGCCCGCCGGAGGATCGTCGACCTCGGCAAGCGGTTCGGGTTCGAGATCGACCCGGACGTCAAGGTCGGCGACCTGTCGGTCGGCTGGCAGCAGCGGGTCGAGATCCTCAAGGCCCTCTATCGCAACGCGAAGGTCCTCGTCCTCGACGAGCCGACCGCGGTCCTGACGCCGCAGGAGACCGACGAGATCTTCGCGGTCCTGCGGCGCCTCGCCCAGGAGGGCCACAGCATCGTCTTCATCAGCCACAAGCTGTACGAGGTCCTCGCGATCGCCGACCGGATCACGGTCATCCGGCGCGGCCGCGTCGTCGGATCCAGAATCCCGTCGGAGACCGACGAGGAGGACCTCGCGGCGCTGATGGTCGGGCGCGACGTGCAGCTCGTGGTCGATCGCGGCGAATCGCACCCGGGCGACGTTCGCCTCGAGGTCCGCGGACTGAAGGTCCGCGACGATCGAGGCACGGAGGCCGTGCGCGGGGTGGACTTCGACATCCGGGCGGGCGAGATCTTCGGGATCGCCGGGGTCGCCGGCAACGGCCAGGACGAGCTGGTCGAGGCGATCGTCGGTCTCCGCAAGCCGGCCGACGGGACGGTGACCCTCGACGGCAAGGACGTCACGAACGCGTCGACCCGCGAGATGACGAACCTCGGCACCGGCTACGTCCCGGCCGATCGTCACCGCTTCGGGCTGGTCCTGTCGTTCACCGTCGCCGACAACCTGGTCCTCACCGACTACTACCGCGCCCCCTACGCGCACGGGATCGTGCGTGACGATGACGCGATCGAAGCGCGCGGCGCAACGGCCGTCCAGGAGTACGACGTCCGGACGCCCTCGCCGATGGCTCTCGCCGGAACGCTGTCGGGCGGCAACCAGCAGAAGCTCGTCGTCGCGCGCGAGCTCGACGGCGACCTCCGCCTGCTCGTCCTCGACCAGCCGACGCGCGGGCTGGATGTCGGGAGCATCGAGTTCATCCATCGCCAGGCGATCAAGAAGCGCAACGCCGGATCGGCCGTGCTGCTCGTCTCGGCTGAGCTCGACGAGGTCCTCGAGCTGAGCGACCGGGTCGCGGTGATGTATCGCGGTCAGATCGTCGACATCGTCGACGGCCGGACCGCCGATCGAAACGAGGTCGGGATGCTCATGGCGACCGGACTCAAGCACGAGGCGGCGATCGCGATCGGAGCGGTGCCGCCCGAGCCGCCACCCACCACCGACCCGCCTGGAGCCGGATCATGACCGCCCCGTCGACCCCTCCGGCCTCGTCGACCCCTCCCGCCGCGTCACGGCCGCCCCGGTTCCGGATCGGCAGCGACCGG
>DATNBW010000306.1:0-7298 GCA_035607275.1 Verrucomicrobiia bacterium
TGATGGTCAGCGACGAGCCGCCGGCGCTGATGAACGGCAGGGTGATGCCGGTCACCGGGATGAGCGCGACGACGACGCCGATGTTGATGAAGGCCTGGATGCACAGCCAGGCGGTGATGCCCGCCGCCAGCAGCGCCCCGAACGTGTCGGGCGCCGCGAGCGAGACGCGGATGCCAGAGTAGGCCAGACCGACGAACAGCACGATCACGACCCCGGCGCCGACCAGGCCGAACTCCTCGCCGATGATCGCGAAGATGTAGTCGTTGCTCGCGTTCGGGAGGAACAACCCGCCGGCCAGCCGGCTCTCCCCGAGGCCCGCCCCGAGGAGCCCGCCGAGGCCGAGGGCGAGCAGGCCCTGGATCGTGTGGAAGCCGGCCCCGAGCGGATCGGACCACGGGTCGAGCCAGGTCCGGATGCGGGTCAGCTGGTACGCCCGCAGGCCGACCCCGACGAGGGCCACGAACGCGGCGCCGCCGATCGCGAGGAGGTGGATCAGGCTGCCCCCGGCGAGGAAGAACATCGTGACCGCGGTCAGGCCGATGACCATCGTCGTCCCGAGGTCCGGCTCCTTGAAGACGAGGGCGACGATCGGCCCGACGATGACCAGGAACGGGATCGTTCCGCCCCAGAAGCTCTTCACCCGGCTGCCGCGCCTGGCCAGCCAGTGGGCCAGGTAGACGATCATCGCGAGCTTCGCGATCTCGGCCGGGTGGACCGCGGGCAGCGGCCCGACCTGGAGCCAGCGCGCCGAGCCGCCGACGGAAACCGCCCGGACCGGGCCGGTCGTCGGCAGGACGAGGAGGAGGACGAGGGCCCCGATGGCGACGACGATCCCCGCGACCGACGCGTACCGCAGGTAGCGGTAGTCGACGCGCATCATCAGGATCATCGCGACGAGCCCGAGGCCGGCCCAGGCGATCTGCGGGCCGACGACCGACAGGCTGTCGTCGGTCGCGATGTAGGCCTTGATCGCCGAGCTCGAATAGACGACGAGGATGCCGATCGCGGTCAGCGCGATGACGATCACGAGGATCGCGTAGTCGGCCTGATGGCGCTCCCGGACGAGGGCGGTGGCCTTCTGGCGAGCCGGCGTCCGGCCGTGGGCCGCATCGCGGCCGGTGTCGCGCGCGTCCCGGCCGGTGCCGCGGGCGTCGTGGCCCGCCTTCCCCAGCCGCGGGGCCTCGATCGATCGGCCGCCGGGACCGGGCGCGATCCGCGGGCGGCTGCGCGGCAGGGCGTCGCTCATCGGGGTCCCGCCTGGCCCCGTTCGGCGGCGATGGCGCCGACGGCCGCCTTGAACGCCCGGCCGCGGGCGGCGTAGTCCACGAACATGTCGAAGCTGGCCGCAGCCGGGCTGAGCAGGACGGTCGCCGGTGCGAGGTCGCCCGCCGCGAGCCGCTCGCGGGCGATCGCGTCGGCGATCCGGACCGCGTCCTCGAGGGTGGCCGCGCGCTCCGTTCGCGCGAGGCCCGCCGTCCGGAAGCTGCGCTCGAGGTCCGGCCCGCTCTCGCCGATCAGGACCGCCGCGGCAGCCCGCTCGGCCACGACCGGCGGGAGACCGGACAGGTCGATGCCCTTGTCGCGGCCGCCCGCGATCAGGACGATCGGGCCGTCGAAGGCGCGCAGCGCGGCGATGACCGCGTCCGGCTGGGTGCCCTGCGAGTCGTTGACGAAGCGGACGCCGTCGATCGAGGCGACCTCCTCGAGGCGGTGCTCGACGCCGCGGAATGTGGCCGCGGCGCCGCGGATCGCGGCGGGCCGGAGATCGAACTGGAGCGCGGTCGCGACGGCGGCGAGCGCATTCGAGAGGTTGTGGCGACCGGGAACGCCGAGCTCGGCGGCGGGCATCACCTCGATCCCACCGTCCGCCACGATCCAATCGTCGACGAGCCCGACGCCACCGGCCAGCGGGCGTCCGAGCCGGTAGGTCACGACGCGAGCTCGGGCGTCCGTGGCATACGCGGCCACGACCGGATCGTCGGCGTTGAGGATGAGGGCGCCGCCCGGATCGACCAGCTCCGCCAGCCGGCGCTTCGCCGCCCGGTAGCCGGCGAGCGACCCGTGCCGGTCGAGATGATCGGACGTGACGTTCGTGTAGACCGCGACCGTCGTGCCCCGCGACAAGGTCGGCAGCTGGAGCTCGGACAGCTCGATGACCACGCGATGCTCCGGGGTCAGCTCCGGCAGCCGCTCGACGAGCGGGATCCCGATGTTGCCGCCGAGGGCGACCGGATGGGCCGGATCGGCGGCCAGGATCGCGGCGATCAGCGACGACGTCGTCGTCTTGCCCTTCGTGCCGGTCACCCCGATCGTCGGTGCCGGGCAGAGCCGCAGGAACAGGTCCGGCTCCGAGACGAGCGCGGGCACCCCCCGGTCGCCGGCCCTGAGCGCGGCGACGAGCGCCCGGAGCGCGTCGCGCAGGCGCGGCTCGGTCGTCGGGTAATCCGGGTTGATCGACGGCGACGTCGTCACGAGCTCGGCGCCCGCCCAGGCCGTCGCGGGGTCGACCTCGGGACCGGCCAGGAGCCGCGCCGGACGCCCCTCGAGCTGGCGCGTCGCATCGGCGAGGTCTTCCGCGGGCCGGCCGTCGTAGATCGTGACCCGTGCACCGGCATCGACGAGGAACCGGGCCAGCGCGATCCCGCTCCGGGCGAACCCGAGCACGGTCACCGGGCGGTCGTGGAGCGCGCCCGCCCGGACGTCGCCGATCGTCAGGCGGTCGAGATCGATCGGGCCGGCGGAGGAATCGGTCGGCCGGTCGGTCGTCATGGCCGTGCTCACGCGAGCTGCTTGATCGAGGCGAGGAACAGGGTCACGCCGAGCAGCCCGGCCAGGATCCCCACGATCCAGAAGCGGAGCGTGATCTTCTCCTCGTCCCAGCCGGCGAGCTCGAAGTGGTGGTGGAGCGGGGCCATCCGGAAGATCCGCTTGCCGCCGCTCAGCTTGAAGTAGCCGATCTGGATGATGTCGGACGCGGTCTCGATCACGAAGATCAGCCCGATCAGCGGCAGGACGAGGATCTGGCCGGTGATCAGGGCGATGACCGCCAGGGTCGCCCCGAGCGCCAGCGAACCGGAATCGCCCATGAAGATCTGGGCCGGATGGACGTTGAACCAGAGGAAGCCGAGCAGCGCGCCGATGATCAGCGCGCAGAGGAAGGCCAGGTTCGGCTGGGCCGGCACGTTCAGGAGCGAAACGAGGAGGAAGGCGACGAACGCGAACACGAGCGTGCCGCCGGCGAGGCCGTCGAGGCCGTCGGTGATGTTCACCCCGTTGCTCGCGGCGATGATCGCGAACGCCGCGAACAGGACGTAGATCGGCGGCGAGATCAGCACGGGCCCGACGAACGGGACCGCGATCTGGTCGATGTTGTAGGTCCGCTGAATCAGGTACGCGAAGGCGAAGGCGAAGACGACCTGCCACAGCAGTTTCTGGCGGACGCGGATTCCCTCCCCGGTCTTCGCGTTGAGGTAGTCGTCGAACGCTCCGAGCAGGCCCACCCCGGCGAGCGCCCCGAGCGGCGCGAAGATCCCGCCCTCGGGCGGGAAGCGGAGCAGGAGGTACAGGGCCAGGATGACGGCGATGATCAGCGCGCCGCCCATTGTCGGCGTGCCGTGCTTGACCTGGTGGCTGTCGGGGCCCTCGATCCGGATCTGCTTGGTGAACCCGGTGGCGCGCAGGAGGCGGATGTAGGGCGGCATCAGGATCACGACGATCGCGAACGCGAGGAGCAGGCCCTGGATCAGCTCGACGGTCATCGGGCCGGAGCCTCGGTCGCCCCGGCGCCCGGT
This sequence comes from Verrucomicrobiia bacterium, assembly GCA_035607275.1. Classification (GTDB taxonomy): domain Bacteria; phylum Chloroflexota; class Limnocylindria; order Limnocylindrales; family CSP1-4; genus CF-46. The sequence continues at coordinate 3,792 of DATNBW010000306.1, forward strand.
TCGCCGAGCGCGGCAACCAGCTCGTCGACGAGGACGTCGAGGGCGACCCCGCGCGAGGCCTTGACGAGGACCACATCGCCGGCCCGAAGCTCTCCGACGAGTCGCTCGCGAGCGACCTCCCGGTCGCCGACCTCCGCGACCTGGTCCGCCGCCAGGCCCGCGTCCCGGGCGCCCTTCGCGATCCCGGCGGCTCCCTCGCCGACGACGACCAGCCGGTCGACGACCGCGGCCGCGGCGGCCCCGACCCGCTCGTGCCCCGCCTCGTGCTCGTCCCCGAGCTCGAGCATCTCGCCGAGGACCGCGATCTTCCGGCCGGGCATCCCGCCGAGCAGCTCGAGAGCGGCGACGACCGAGCCGGGCGAGGCGTTGTAGCTGTCGTCGACGATCGTCACGGCCCCGGCCCGGACGAGCTGCCCGCGGTGCGGCGCGCTCCAGCCGCGGCCCAGGGCGGCGACGATCGTGTCGAGCGGCAGGCCGGCGGCGAGGCCGACCGCCGCCCCGGCCAGCGCGTTGTGGACCGCGAGACGGCCGAGCGTCGGGATGACGACCGGTCGACGGCCCTCCGGGCCGACGAGGTCGAACGCCATTCCCTCGGCTCCGCGCGAGACGACCTGGTCGGCGCGGACCTCGGCGTCCGCGGCGAACCCGTAGGTCATCGATCGGGCGACCGTCCGCGACGTCATCCGGCGAACCCGCTCGTCGTCGGCATTGAGGATCGCGACGCCGTCGGCCGGGAGCGCCTCGACGAGCTCGCCCTTCGCCTGCTCGACGGCCTCGATCGTCCCGATCCGCGACAGGTGGACCGGCTGGACCGCGGTCACGACCCCGATCTCGGGCCGCCCGATCCTGGCGAGATCGGCGATCTCGCCGCCGACGTACATCCCCATCTCCAGGACCGCGGCGCGATGCTCGGGGCGGAGGCGGAGGACGGTCAGCGGCAGGCCGATCTCGTTGTTCAGGTTGCCCTCGTTGCGGAGGGTCGGCAGCGCGGCACCGAGAACCGCGGCGACGGCCTCCTTCGTGGACGTCTTGGCGATCGAGCCCGTGATGCCCACGACGAGCGGGTCGAAGCGAAGCCGCCACGCGCTCGCGACCGCCTGCAGCGCGTGGAGCGGGTCGTCGACGAGGAGGACGGACGCGTCCCGGCCGGCGAGGTCGGCCGGGTCCGGCGCACGGGCGACGAGGACGCCGGCCGCGCCGCCCGCCAGCGCGGCACCGACGAACGCATGGCCGTCGGTCCGCTCGCCGGGCAGGGCGACGAACAGGTTGCCGGGCTCGACGGCCCGCGAGTCGACCGCGCCGCCGAGGATCGTCCGGTCCGACCGGGCGAGCAGGGTCCCGCCGGTGATCGACGCGAGCTCGCCGGCGGTCAGTCCGACATGGGGATCGGCGGCCGCGGGCGCCGGGTCCAGGCGGTCGGTCACGCGGGCCATTGTCGCATCGGCGGCCGTCATCGGGTCGCCGTCGTCGAATCGGCCGGGCCCGGCGGGGTCGGGATCAGGTCCGGCGTCGTGATCGCGTCGTAGGCGATCCGCCGGAACAGCTCGAACGACATGACCGGCATCTCGAGCTGACCGAGCTTCGCGACCGTCGGCCGGCCTTCCTCGATCCGGATCGCGATCACGAGGTCGGGATGCCCGACCTGGCGCCCGATGTAGCCGATGAACGAGTAGTTGAAGATGTTGTGCTTCCAGGCGCCGCGGCCGTGGTTGGCCTTCGGATTCCAGATCTGGGCGGTGCCTGTCTTGCCGCCGACGTCGAAGCCCGGGATCAGGGTCCGGTCGCGATAGAACGGGACCGTCGTCACGACGTGGCGCATCATCCCGATCAGCGTGGTCGACAGGCCCGGCTCGATCACCTGGCCGCCCTCGGTCGCCTTCGTCTCGACGATCCCGACGGACTTGACGATGTGCGGCTGGATGCTCCGCCCGCCGTTGACCATCACCGAGTAGGCCGTCGCGAGCTGGAGCGGCGTCACGGCCACGCCCTGGCCGAAGGCGCCGTTGGCGAGATCGATCTGGCGCCAGGCGTTGATCGTCGGGTCGTGGACGATTCCGCCAACCTCGCCCGCCAGGTCGATCCCCGTCGGCTTGCCGAACCCGAATCGGGTCCACGCCGAGTGGAGGATCGACGACGCGGTGCGCAGGCTCGGGTCGAGCGCGAGAGCCGTCTTCGCGGCGACGACGTTGCGCGAGAAGGCGATCGCGTCCTCGAACGACATCCAGCCCTTCGCCTTGTGATCGGCGTCGTCGATGTGGGTCCGGCCGTGGTCGAGGACGAGGATGCCGGTGTCCTTGACCCGGGTCTGGGTCGTGACCTGGTGCTTCTCCATCGCGGCCACGACGGTCAGCATCTTGAACACCGAGCCCGGCTCGTAGCTCGAGCTGATGACCGGGTCCATGAACCGTGCCGGGTCGCTGGCCGCGATCGCCGCGTAGTCGTTGCCGTCGTACGAGGGGTACGACGCCTCGGCGAGGACCTCGCCGGTGTACGGGTTCATGACGACGGCCGAGACCGACTTTGCCTTGTCGGCCGCCCAGGCGCCGAGGATCTCCTGCTCGACCGAGAGCTGGAGCCCGGCGTCGATCGTGAGGCGCAGATCCTCGCCGGCGGTCCCCGGGTCCCGGACGATCGTCGTGTCGGGGATCGAGCGCGACGCGACGTCGCGCTGGGCCTGGACGATCTTCGGCCGCCCGGCCAGCTGGTCCTGGTAGAACTGCTCGACGCCGTACTGCCCGGCGCCCTCGCGGTTGACGAAGCCGAGGAGCTTCGCGGCGAGGGTCGTGTTCGGGCCGCCGCCCGCCTGCGGGTAGACCCGGACGGGCTCCGTCTCGAGCGCAACGCCCTCGACCTCCTTCGCTGCGACCGCGGCCCGGATCCGGTCGCCGGTCGCCTGGTCGAGTGCGTGGGCGAGGACGACGTACTTCCGGTCGGAGACGACGCGGGCGATCAGCGTGTCCGCATCCGCGCCCTTCAGGTCGAGGAGCGAGATGAGCGCGTCGGCGACCGGGCCTCGCCGGGCCGCCGGGATCTCGGACGGGGTCGCGATCAGTCGCTCGCGCTCGATCGTCGTCGCCAGCACGACGACCCCGGTCCGGTCGTAGATGTCGCCGCGCCGGCTCGGGGTCTCCTCGCGGATCGTCGTCTGCTCGAACGCCTGGTCGGCGAGACGATCGCGCTGGCCCACCTGCCAGTACGCGAGTCGCGCGAACAGCGCCGAGCCCGCGACCGCGAAGGCGATCAGCAGGATCAGCGCGCGGCCACGCGAATCGGTCCGGCCCATGATGGTGATCGCCGATCCGGCCGGGTCAGTGCGCGCCGACGACGATCGGCGCCGTCAGCTGGGTCATGCCGGCGTCGATCGCCAGCTTGCGGACTGCCGGTTCCTGGCCGAGCCGGTTGAGGTCGGTCAGGAGCTCCTGCTTGCGAACGAGGAGCGTGTCCCGCTCCTGGCCGAGGCGCTCGAGGTCGTAGCCCGTGGCCGAGACGCGAACGCTCTGGGCGAGC
>DATNBW010000017.1:0-13223 GCA_035607275.1 Verrucomicrobiia bacterium
CTGCTCGACGATCTCCTTGTTCGGGAACAGGAGGGTCGCCTTCATCCCGAGCTCGCGCCGGCCCGGGTTCTTCGGGATCGCCGACTTCTCCCGGGCGGCCGGCGCAGACCCGACATGTGGATGAGCGCCCGCAGGTTCGTCGTCATCACGAGGTTCGTCCGGGTCGCGTTGGGGAAGACGAACCGGGCGTCCTCACCCGGGATCCCGGCCCCGACGAGCTGGCCGTAGAGGTCCATCGAGCCCGCGATCTGCTCCTCGTACGCCTCGCGGAGGCCGGGCTCGGCGTCCTGGATCGTCGCCGGCAGCATCGTCGAGGCGCCCTTGAAGGTCACGTAGCGCTGGCTCTGCTGGTCGAAGGCGACGCCGGCCCGGTGGCGCACGAGCTGGTGGCTGAGCGTGCGCGACACGCCGCTGATGCCGAACGTGAAGACGACGTGCTCGATCGTCGAGCCGTGCCCGGACTCGATCACGCCCGAGATCAGCTTCTGCATCTTCGCCTGCTCGATCCGGCCGGTCGTGGCCCGGTCGAAGATGTCCTCCGGCGTCAGCTCCGAATAGCACGTCCGGCAGGCGGTGTAGATGAGCGGGACGTAGTACTGCTCGACGATCTCCTTGTTCGGGAACAGGAGGGTCGCCTTCATCCCGAGCTCGCGCCGGCCCGGGTTCTTCGGGATCGCCGACTTCTCCCGGGCGGCCGGCGCAGGCCCTGCGGAGGCGGCCGGCGGAGTCGCGGCGGCGGTGGGCTCGGTCGCCTCGGCGGTCATCGCCGAAGTCTACGACGGACACCCGCCACGCGGGCCGACCATCGAGCCCGACCACGTCGCAGATGCCGCACGTGGATCATCCGTAAACGAACGAGCATTCCCAACGCGCACATCCCGACACGACGCGGCCGGCCCGGGATCCGGAGCACGCTCGTCCGTCGCCGATCGATCCACGAGCGGGATCAGCGCAAACGTGATGCAGCTCGATCAGTAATAGTCCGAGCAGGAGAGGAAGTAGCCGCAGCGGCAGATCAGCTTGCACTTCCGCTCGTCCATCGCGGCGCCGCAGTTGGCGCACGTCAGGACGACCGTTCCGGGATCGACCTCGTCGTCGAGGAGCAGGATCTGCAGGGATTCCCGCCCGGCGGGCGGATCCGACGTGATCGGCATGGCCGCGCCCTGATCGGGCGCCACCCGGGCCCGAATCTGTACGTTCTGCCCGCCCGGCGGGACATTCATGCGCGAATCGCGACGGGCGTGTCGGATCCGCCCGCCCCACGGGAATCGGGCCGGCTGAAAGGCACGGAACGTGTCATCGCGTCGCCCCCGCGTGGTCGTGTGGCGCCAGCGAGTCGATGTCCGTCTCGAGGGCGTACGCGACGCTCTCGTCGAGGGTCATCGACCGGCCCTCCTGGGCATACCGCTCGAGCTCCTCGGGGGCGAGGATGAACCGGGCGTTGGGCCGGCTGTAGAACTCGAACTGCCGGTCGACGAAGTCGGCCAGCCCCACGCCGCCGGCCGACGACAGGGCCCGGGCGGCGCCCCACAGCCGGGCGGCCCGCGGCAGGTCCTCCCCGACGACGGCGATCGCCGCGAAGTCATCGAGGGTGAGCGTGATCCCGGCGACGTCGCCGTAGGCATGGAAGAGGCGCAGCGCCTCGCCAACGTCGCGCCGCGATTCGTCGAGCTCGCGGGCCCGGACCAGGGCGGTCCCGATCATGTGGAGCGACCACGCCTCCATCGTCCGGTCGCCGATCCGCCGGAAGATCTCGAGGGCCTCCCGGAACTGGGCCAGGCCGCGATCGTCGCTGTCATGGAAATACACGTAGTTCCCGAGGCCCCAGAGGACGTTCGCCCGGCCCCGATCGTCGCCGATCGTCGTCGCGAGCTCGAGCGCCCGGATCATCTGGCCGTACCCGAGCCGCTCAGGATCGGATTCCCGCGGGTTGCCGCTGACGGCGTAGCGGAACGCGTCGTTGTACAGGGCGTTCACGATCTCCCGCTGGTCGCCGACCTCCTCCCAGATCGCGAGGGCCTCCTCGTAGGCCGGGCCCATCGACGCGATGTCGGCCTGCCACCAGGCGACGCCACCGAGGGCCTCCAGCAGCCGGGCGCGAAGGACGCGATCGTCGTGCGACCACGGCGCGTCGGCCATCGTGCGCAGCCGGCGGCTCGCCTCGGCCAGGTGCCCCCGTTTCTGCCAGTAGCGCCACATCGCAAAGCCGAGCCGGATCGCCGTCGATCCGTCGCTTCCGGCCACCGCCCGGTCCAGCGCCGCACGGATGTTGTCGTGATCGCGCTCGAGCCGGCCGAGCCAGCGGCGCTGGTCGTCGCGCGTCAGCCGGGAGGTCAGGGTTTCGGCGAGGCCGAGGAACGCCGCGCTGTGGCGGCGCTCGATCTCCGCCCGTTCGCCGCTCTCGTCGAGGCGCTCCGACGCGAACTCGCGGATCGTGTCGAGCATCCGGAAGCGCGTCTCACCGTCGGCATCCTCGGCGCGGACCAGGCTCTGGTCGGCGAGGGCCATGAGCCCGTCGAGGACCTCGAGCCCGTCCAGCTCGCCGGCCGGACCGCAGACCGCCTCGGCGCTGTCGAGCTCGCAGCCGCCGACGAACACCGACAGCCGGGCGAGCAGCCGTCGCTGGCCCGCGTCGAGCAGGTCATGGCTCCAGGCGATCGCGCCGCGCAACGTCTGCTGGCGCTCCGGCAGGTCGCGGGAACCCGCGGCGAGGACGCCGAGCTGGTGCTCGAGCCGCTCGAGGATCGCGTCCGGCGACAGGAGCTTGACCCGTGCCGCCGCCAGCTCGATGGCCAGGGGCATGCCGTGGAGGCGGGCGGCGATGCCCGCGACGGCCGGGGCGTTGTCGTTGGTCACGTGGAAGTCCGGGCGCACGGCCACCGCGCGGGCGATGAACAGCCGGACCGCCTCGAACTGTGTCGCGCCGGCCGCGTCGAGCCGGCGGTCCTCGATCCGCAGGTTCATCTTCTCGAGATCCGACAAGGCGAGGACGTCGCGCGGTGCCGGCAGGCCGGGCACCGGATACTCCTGCTCGCCGCTGACCCGGAGCGGCGCCCGGCTGGTGACGATCGCCGACAGCCGGGGCGCGGCCCGGAGCAGGTCGCTGACGATCGGCGCGCCGTCGATCACCTGCTCGAAGTTGTCGAGCACGAGCAGCGCCTGCTTCGGCGCCAGCCACTCCGTGAGGACATCGCGAGCGCTGCGTCCGGCGCTCTCCACCAGCCCGAGGGTCACCAGGATCGTTCCCGCGATCAGGGCCGGGTCGCGGACCGGCTCGAGCGCGACGAACCAGATCCCGTCGGGGAACCCATCCGAGACGTTGACGGCGAGTTGCAGCGACAGCCGTGTCTTGCCGGTCCCGCCCGGTCCGGTCAGCGTCAGCAGGCGGGTCGACTCCAGCAGCCGGCCCGCCTCGGCCAGCTCGGCGTCGCGACCGACGAAGCTCGTCAGCTGGGTCGGCAGGTTGTTCGGGCGCCGATCGAGCGACCGGATCGGCGGAAAATCGCTCCGCAGGCCGGCGATGACGAGCTCGCAGATGCGCTCCGGCCGGAGGTCCTTGAGACGGTGCTCGCCGAGCCCGCGCAGCTCGACGCCGGTCGGCAGCTCGCCGGCGATCAGCGCCGACGTCGTCTCCGACAGGAGCACCTGACCGCCGTGACCAGCGGCGGCGACACGGGCGGCGCGATGGACGTCGGCCCCAACGTAGGAGCCGTCGTCATCGAGGCGGCCGTCGCCGGTGTGGATGCCCATCCGGACCCGGACCTGGCCATCCTCGGCCCACGGCTCGGCGGCGAGCATCCGCTGCGCCTCGACCGTCGCCGCGACGGCGTCGGCGGTCCGCTCGAAGACGACGAAGAACCCGTCGCCCTCGGTCGCGACCTCCACGCCGTCGAACGCCCTGACCGCGGCCCGGATCAGCTCGCGATGCCGGGCGAGGAGTGACGACCAGCGCTCGTCGGGAAGGGTCTGGGCGAGGCGGGTCGAGCCTTCGATGTCGGTGAAGACGAAGGCGACCGTGCCGGTCGGAAGGGCGGTCATCGAGTCAGGGCGGTCATCGAGGCGGCCGGAACCGACGCCGTCCCGGTCAGTGCTGCGGGGGCTCGGTCTTCGCCCGGAGCCGGGCGGACAGACCGCGCAGGATTGCGAGCCCGATCGTCGGATGCTCGATGACCAGCCGCTCGAACTCCCAGCTGGCGAGGGCCAGGCATCTGGTCGGCTTCGTCGTGACGACCATCGCGACCCGCGGCAGCCCGTCGATCACGGACATCTCGCCGAAGAAGTCACCACCGCCGAGCCTGGCCAGCTCCTGGCCGTCGCGGACCACGCGTACCGAGCCTTCGATGACGACGAAGAGCCCGGTCCCGATCTCGCCCTGCCGGGCGATCACGTGCTCGGCCGGGAAGTCGACCTCGACGGCACGCTCCGCGATGGCGGCGAGGTCGTCCGGGCCGACGCCCCCGAACAGCGGGCAGCCGCCGAGAAGCTCGGTCCGGCGGTCCTGGGTGAGCGTCACGGGTCCTCCTCTGACTGCGCTGGATGCTGCGCGCTCGGTCGGGCCCGCGTCAACCGCGGGCGCCGCCCGAGCGGCGCCCGGCGGCGCCGGGTCCGACCGCCGTCGCGTCGCGCCGGGAACATGATCCCCGATCGGGCGGAGATGTCAGAATGCGCCAACCGGACCGGAAGTGAGGACCCACCCCGTATGGCCACTCGCGACGAGATCGTCGACCAGATCGCCGGCTTCGCGCTGTTCGCCGACCTGACGACCCCGCAGCTCGAGCGGATCGCGCACATGTTCGAGGAGGAGGTCTTTCCCGACGGCGCTCGCGTCCTCCGCCAGGGCCTGTCGGGCTCGGCGTTCTACATCATCCTCGACGGCGAGGCTGAGGTCGTCATCGACGGCACGCAGCGGGCCACGCTCGCCCGCGGCGACTTCTTCGGTGAGGTGTCGATCCTCCTCGGCGAGGCGCCGGGCGCGGACATCGTCGCGTCGCGCCCGCTGCGGACGCTTGTCCTGGCCGGGCCGGCGGTCCACCAGGTCCTCCTCGACAACCCGCCGCTGATGTACCGGATGCTCCAGGCGCAGGCGCGCCGTCTGCGGAACGAGAACCGGTGGCGGAGCTGAGCCAGGCCGGCGGCGATCGCTCGGCCGATCCACGGCCGTTCCCGCCCGGCGACTATCCGGTCGTCGTCGTCGGCAGCGGGGCAGGCGCGATCCAGGTCTCCTACTCGCTGCGCCGCAACGGCGTCGACCACGCCGTTCTCTCGGCGGACCCGTCGCCGGGCGGCATGTTCCGGCGCTGGCCGTTCTTCCAGCGGCTCCTGTCCTGGACCAAGCCGTATGCGCCGGTCGCGCGCGACTCGCCGGCCTACGAGCGGTACGACTGGAACTCGCTCCTCGCCGACGGCCCGGGCGAGCGCGCGATCATGCCGGACCTCATGGACGGCACGTCGTACTTTCCGTCGCGGCCGGAGATGGAGCTGAACCTCGCGACGTTCGTCGAGCGGACCGGCACGCTGATCCGCTACGACTGCCGCTGGACCGCGACCCGCCGCGAGGACGGCCCGGACGGTGAGCGATTCGTCCTCGAGACGACCGACGGCGAGTATCGGGCGGCCACGCTCGTCTTCGCGGTCGGCGTCGCCGAGCCGTATTCCCCGCCGACGCCGGGCATCGAGCTGGCCGCCCACTACGCCGACACGCGACCGGCCGAGACGTACGCCGGCAAGCGCGTCTTCATCATGGGCAAGCAGAACTCCGGATTCGAGCTCGCGACCGGGCTGCTCCCGTGGGCGCGCCGGATCGTCCTCTGTTCGCCGTCGCCGGCCAAGCTGTCGGTCAACACCCGCTCGCTCGTCGGCGTCCGGGCGCGGTACGTCCAGCCGTTCGAGGACCACGTCCTCGGCGGCGGGGTGTCGGTCCTCGACGCCTCGATCGGCGGGATCGTCCGAGGCGAGGAGGGATCGGGTTCGCCGTTCCTCGTGACCGTCCGCCCGTCGGACGGCGGCGAGGACCTGGCGATCGAGATCGACGAGGTCATCTCCGCGACCGGGTTCGTCACGCCGCTCCTCGACCTGCCCGCCCTCGGGGTCACCACGTTCGGCCAGGCCAGGCTGCCCGCCCAGACCGCCTATTGGGAGAGCGCGACGGTGCCCGGGATCTTCTTCGCCGGCACGATCGGCCAGGGGTCCGCCGGCCTCAAGAAGCACGGCCTGCCGGCCAACTCCGGCGCCGTCCACGGAGCCCGGTACAACGCCCGCGTCCTCGCCGCCCACATCGCCCGGCGCGTCGGCAGCGAGCGTCCCGCCGGCCCGACGATCGCCGCCGCGGGGCTCGTCGACCGGATCATCGCCGAGATCGCCACCGCGCCCGAGCTCTGGCATCAGCGGGCCTACCTCGCGAAGGTGATCTCGCTCGACCCGTCGAGCGGGCCGCGCGACGAGGGGATCGTGCCCCTGGCGGCGTTCGTCGACGCGGCCGGCGACGACGGCGCGGGCAATGCGATCGCGCTGACGCTCGAGGCGGACGGGAGCGGCGCGATCTATCCGGTCCTCTATCTGCGCCAGGCCGGCAAGGTCGAGGAGCGCCCGATCGACGCGGATGCCCTGCTCCGGTTCGACACGCCGGCCGCCAGGTCGCAGGTCGCGGCGATCCTGGCCGAAGCCGGCGTGGGCTGACCCTCCGGATCCGCCCGGCCGGTGGGCCGCGGGCCCCGCTAGCCCTCTGCGGCTAATCGTGTGTTGATTAGTCGTTGACGGCTAATCGCCGGTGCGTTAGCCTCCGGTCGTGCCCGCGGGTCTCGTGCTGTTCGGCGACGTGATCCGGTCGCGCCGCGATTCGATCGCCGCGACGACCTGGCTGCGCACGCTGACGTCGGACCTCACCGACGCGTACTCGCCGAGCGACGTCCTCGCGCCCTTCGAGTTCACCCAGGGCGACGAGCTCCAGGGCCTGTTGGCTCCGCCGGCCGATCCGACGCGTGCGATCCTGCGCGCCGCACTCCATCCGGAGTCCGTGGCGATGCGCTGGGTCGTCATCGCCGGCGAGATCGATCCGGGGCACGGACCGGCAACCCAGCGCAGCGGGCCCGCGTTCATCGCGGCCCGCGAGCGGCTCGCGACCGCTGCCGGCCGGCGCGAGCGGGTGGCGATCGCCAGCGGGGACCCCGCGACCGACGAGCTGCTCGACGGGCTGGCACCGCTCCTCGGCGAGCTCCTCGCCGACCTGACCGACCGTCAGCGCGAGATCGGCTGGCTCCTCCTGGTCGAGGGGCTGAGGCGGTCGGAGGCGGCCGATCGGCTCGGCGTCAGCCGGGCGACGGTGTCGGTCGCGGCTGACCGGGCCCATCTGCGCTCGCTCGGTGACCTCGCTCGCGTCGTGCGGACGCTCGTCGCACGGGCGACCATGGGCACATGACCGCCGACCCGGTTCTCGTCGTTGCCTGGCTGGTGCTCGCCCACCTGGCGGCGGACTTCGTGTTCCAGACAGGTTCGATCGCGCTCGCCAAGTCGCGTCGCGGGTCGCGGGCCCTGGGCGGGCTCCTCGTCCACGGCCTGATCGTCGCGGCCTGCAACGTGCCCGTCGGGCTCGCGTTCGGGGGTCCCGGCTGGTTCTTCGTCATCGTGGTCGCCGCGAGTCACGTCGTCATCGATCGGCTGAAGACCGTGCTGACCCGGCGGGCGGCGACGGCCGCGCTCGTGGATGCGAATGCGCGGCACGAACGTCCACCCCCGCCGGAACACCTCGGTCGCGCCTGGACCCCGCGACCGGCGGGCCTGTTCCTCGCCGATCAGGCTGCCCATCTCGCGGTGATCGGCGTCGTCTGGGCGATGCTCCCGCCGGTCGCGCGCCTGGAACCCGCCTGGACCGACACCGTGAACTGGGTGCTCGGGACCCATGATCGGGCCGCGGTCCATCAGGTCGCGAGCGTCGCGGTCGTCCTCCTCAGCCTCGTGATCGTCAACGTCCGGGCCGCGTCCCTGTTCGTCGGGATCCTGGTCCGGCCGGTCGAGGCGGGGGTCGACGGCGAGCATCGCTGGGGCGGTCGGGCGGCGCCGGCGGTCGACGCGACGGCCGCCGGCCGCGGTCCGGAACCGGCGTCGACGCCCCGCCGCTGGTCCGTCCGGCTCGGGCCGCTCGATGCCCTCGTGACCGCGCAGTCCGAGCCCGCCGTGAACGCCTTGCCGGCATCGGCGTCGGCGCCCGCGGCCGTCGGCGGAAGCGCCCGGGTCGGCGCGACGATCGGGATCCTCGAGCGGCTGCTGATCGTCGTCTTCGTCCTGGCCGGGACGGACGCCGCGATCGGATTCGTCGTGGCTGCCAAGACCCTCGCCCGGTTCCGTCTGCTCGACGACCGCGACTTCGCCGAGTACTACCTGCTCGGGACCCTCGGCAGTGTCTCGGTCGCGATCGTCACGGGCCTCGTCGGGCGAGCCGCGCTCGGCGCGCTCCTGGCCTGACCGTGGCCGGTGGCTCCCGGACGCTCAGGCCCGGGCGGTCGCGAGCCGGCGCTCACCGGTGAAGATCGAGTACGCGACGAGGGCGGCGATCAGCGCGAGGCCCGGCGCGACGAGGATCGTGCCGGTCGCCCAGGCGAGCGCGGCCACGAGGCCAAGCCGGAGCCCGCGCCCGAAGTAGACGAGCAGGGCGACGACGAAGGTCGCGAGGGCGAGCGGCGTGAGCCACGGGATCATCGCCGGCGTGATCGCGTACACCGGCTGACTGGCGAACGAGACCCCGACGCCCGGCGAGAGGCCGAGCGCGACCCCGACGGGCATCAGCACGGCGGGCAGTGTGAGGATGAACATGACGAGGCCCGCCCCGCGCAACCGGTCCGGGATGCGTGCTGCGGTCCGATCCATGGTCGGGAGTGTGAATGGCCTCGATGCCGGTGGCAAGAGGGGATTCGTCGCCTGCCGCCCACGCGCATGTCGACCCTCGGACCGGAGGCCAGGTGATTCAGGGATTGATTGCTCGTGCCATTCGTCGTTAACTGATCGGTGATAGAGGGGTGGTTCGCCCTCGTGGCAGCAGGCTCGCTCGTGTGGGTCGAGGATGCCGCGATCCGCGCGGGCCGCCGAGGGAAGGGGGCCGGTTTGGCAATCAGCGTGCACCAGGTGCCGTCGCCCAAGTTCAACGTCGGGCACCCGGCTCCGTATGTCGCGATCGTCCACCACAGGATGGTGGGCACCCTCAAGTCGACCGACACGACGTTCACCACGGGAAGCCGCCAGGCATCGACGACGTTCGGGATCGGAAGCTGCTCGAAGCACGCGAACGACGGGGTGTGCATCCACCAGTACGTGCGCATCGGCGACCAGCACTGGGGAAACGGGAACTGGGATGCGACCGGGACGTGGAACGACACCCATCCGGTCACCCACATCAACTCGCGCACGATCTCGATCGAGCACGAGGACAACGGAGGCAAGAAGCGCGGCAAGGGCAAGGGCGTCGTCACCGAGGCGATCATCAAGCGATCGATCGAGCTCGATCGACTCCTCCTGTCGGGCAACGTCGCCGCGATGAAGAAGGCGGGGATCGCGTTCCGAGCCGGCACGCAGGCGAAGGTGGCCACGGAGCTGCGGGCGATCAAGGTCTCGAGCAAGACGATCCTCACCCATCACGACATCGCAGGACGCCTCAAGCCGTCGTGCTGGTTGCCGTGGGAGGACGACAAGGTCGGGTTCCCCCGCGCGCGCTACGTGTCCGAACTGTCGAGCGGCGCGCCCGTCGCGGCCGTCGCGTCCAGCCCGGCCGCCGCTCCCAGCAAGCCCAAGCCGAAACCTGGGAAGGTCGACATGCCAGTCTTCAAGACATTCGCCAGGCCGAAGATCGCATCCGTCCCGAAAGGTGCGTGGATCTACGACAACGCCGGCCTCAAGCCGAGCGCCGGCAACATCCAGCTCAATCCCGGCCGGGACCTGCCCGTCGCCGGGGTGCTCCCGTCCGGTGTCCTGATCGTCGGGTACCGGGACACGACGCCCACCGAAGACCAGGTCCCGACCTACTACTTCAAGGGCACGCCGAAGGACTACGTGGCGCACTAGGCACCGACGGGACGCGGAATCGGGCTCCGTCAGGCGCGCGTCGCCGGCGCGAGCGAGGCCAGGCGATCGGCCGCCGCGCGCAACGTCTCGAGCCGCTTCGGGAAGGCGAACCGGAGCTTCGTCCGGCCGAGCTCGGGCCGCGAGAAGAACGAGGAGCCGGGTACCGCGGCCACGCCCGGATCCGCGATGAGCCGCCGGGCGAAGGTCACGTCGTCCTCGTCGGTCAGGTCCCGGATGTCGGTCATCGCGTAGTAGGCGCCCGCCGGCCGGTGGACGTGGAACCCCGCGGCCTCGAGCACCGGCAGGAGCACGTCGCGCCGCTCGCGGTAACCGGCGAGGAGCGCGGTGTAGTAGGCGTCGCCCATCGTCAGGCCGGCGACGGCGGCCTGCTGGAGCGGCGCCGCCGCGCCCACGGTCAGGAAGTCGTGGACCCGCCGGATGCCGACCGTGAGCTCGGCCGAGGCGACCACCCAGCCGACTCGCCAGCCGGTCACGGAGTACGTCTTCGACATCGAGTCGATCGAGACGGTCCGCTCGGCCATGCCCGGCAGGGTTGCGAGCGGGATGTGCTCGCCTTCGTACACGAGGTGCTGGTAGATGTCGTCGGTGAAGGCGATCAGGTCGTGCGCGCGGCACAGGTCCGCGACCAGGTCCAGCTCCGCGCGCGTGAACACCTTGCCGGTCGGGTTGTGGGGCGAGTTGACGACGATCGCCCGCGTTCGTGGGGTGACCGCCGCCCGGAGCTCATCGGGATCGATCCGCCAATCGGGCTCGTGGAGCGTGACGTAGCGCGGGATCGCGCCGGTCAGGATCGCATCGGGGCCGTAGTTCTCGTAGAACGGCTCGAACACGATCACCTCGTCGCCGGGGTCGAGCAGCCCGAGCATCGCTGCGATCATGCCCTCGGTCGCGCCGTTGACCACCGTGATCTCGGTGTCCGGGTCGATCGTCCAGCCGGGATGGAAGCGCGCGGTCTTGGCGGCGATCGCGTCGCGCAACGGCTTCGCCCCGAACGTGATGGCGTACTGGTTGTGGTCGGCGTTGACCGCCTCGGCGACCGCGGCCTTGAGCTCGGGCGGGCATGCGAAGTCGGGGAAGCCCTGGGCGAGGCTGACGGCGCCCGCGGCGACCGCGAGGCGGTTCATCTCGCGGATGACGGACTCCGTGAACGACTCGGCTTTGGCGCTGATTCGGAGCATGAGCCGAAGTCTAGGGCTGTCGCGCCTGGGCACGCCATCGCGGCGTTGCGACCTCGGGCCAGCGGCGTCGCGGAGCTCCGCCCTGGGCCTCGGTGGGCCGGCCGTAGGTCAGCTCTCGCAGATCCGAGGCACGAGAAATGCGTTCCCGAATGGCCCATGCGAACGGTAGGCTCTCGGCCGTGAAGCTCGATCTCTGGTTTCTCGTGCCCGGCCCGTCCGGTGGGACGATCCTGCTCGGTGCTGACGGCGGGCTGCCGACGGTCCAGGTGGAGGGGTCCGAGACGGAGGCCGCGGTCATCGCCGTCGCGGCGTACCTCCGGGACGCGTGGGGCCTGGCTGCGCCGGTGCTCGAGACGCACCCGAAGTGGAAGGAGGTCGGCGAGGGCGAGCCGATCCCGACGCTCGTCCTGACCGAGCCGGCCCGCGCCGCATGGACGCCGCCGCCCGGCCTCGCATTCGCTCCGGTCCCGGCGACGCCCGGCGAGGTGCCGTGGCCGATCCGACCGCGCGCCGACGAGCTCCTGGCAGAGCTTCGCGGGAACACGCCGCCGCCGGAGCTGCGGCCACGCTGGATGCGCCGAGGCTGGTTCGATCGCGCCTCGACGTGGATGCGAACCGCGAGCTCCGACGCCGGCCGACCGCTCACGGGCGACCCGCGACCGTTCTTCCTGCGCGGGATCTCGGCCCTCCTGCGTGCTCCGACCGATGGTCCGGACCTGTTCCTGAAGGCGGTCTTCCCGCCGTTCCATGCGGAGCCCGTCTTGACCCGCCTCCTCGCGGAGCGGTTTCCCGAAACGGTCCCGACCGTGGTCGCGGTCGAGCCCGACGAGGGCTGGCTGATCGTCGAGGACATCGGGTCGGCGTGGGTCGGCGACGTTCCGGAGGCGGACCGCCCGGCCGCGCTGGCCCGGGGGGCGAGGGCGCTCGTTGGCCTCCAGAGGGCGATGGCCCCGGACGACGGCGCGCGCCGGACGCTCCTCGATGCGGGGGCTCCGCACCGCCCGCTGGCGGACCTGGTGGCATCCGTGGCGGCGGCGATCGGACCGGACGGGTTCGGGGTCGGCGACGGCGGCATCCAGCCCGAGCGGGCGCGGCGGGTCGTCGAGGCGGTCGGGGCCGCGGTCGCGCGGGTCGAGGCCGTGGGCCTTCCCGAGTCGGTGGTCCACGGCGACTTCCATTCAGGGAACGCCGCCATCGTCGACGACCGGATCGTGATCATCGATTGGTCGGACGCGGCGATCAGCAACCCGGCGATCGACCTGGTGACGTGGATCGCGTGGAGCCGCGATCGACAGGCCGAGATCGACGCGGCGACCGACGCCTGGCTCGATGCGTGGTCGGGCGCCGTCGACGGCGAGGCCCTGCGCGCAGTCGTCGACGAGGTCCTCATCGTCGGCGCGGCCTACCAGATCGTCAGCTACGACGGCATCCGACGAAACCTCGAGCCGGCGACGCGGTACACGATGACCGGCGGCGGCGATCACTTCCTGAAGACCCTGGAGGCGATCCTGGATCGGCGGGAGGCGGCGGTCTAGACGAGGCGTCGTGGGATCGTCTCGAGCCAGCCGCGCTCGAAGAACGGGCCGCCGTCGAGGGTGACCGTCAAGCCGACGCTCATGTGGAAGTCGGTCGCCGTGGTGCGGATCGTCCCGTTCGCCTCGATCAGGATCTCCGAACCCGCCTCGCGCAACCGGTAGACGACGTCGTTGTGCAGCCGGGCATCGGCCGGGTCCGCGTCGCGCGCGGTCATCTCCAGACGCTCGCCGGTGTACAGGGTCGTCCGGCCGTCCGGCAGGGTGGCTTCGCCGAACTCGCTCGTCACGACGGTCACGGAGCCCTCGATCACATCCTCGACGACCTGCCAGACGGCCGGGTCGCCGCGGTACGAGCCGACCTCGCGCAAGCCCGCCGGCGTGGTCTTGAACGCCGGGACCGCGGTTCCGACGTGGCCGGCCGGCAGGCTCGGCAGGACCAGCT
>DATNBW010000022.1:0-16034 GCA_035607275.1 Verrucomicrobiia bacterium
ACGGATTCACAATCCATGTCGGCGCCGCCGGGCACGATCCCGCCCGGACGACGCTCCTGTCCGCTCTCCGTCCGGCGGACCTGCCGGCATCGATCGAGAGCCTGGCGCCCGGCCAGGGGACGTACCACGCCCTCTTCCCGCGAGCGTGGCAGACATTCGAGCCGGGCGACCTCGGCGTCGCGGTCGTCGGCGAGCAGCTCAGCCCCGTGATCGCCGGCGACCTCGTGTCGAGCGCGCTCCCGGTCGGGACCTACGACTGGTGGATCGAGAACACGGCCGCGGAGCCACGGACCGTCGGGCTGCTCCTGACGTGGGAGGATTCCCCGACCTCGGACGGACGCTCGATCCCGGGTGCGCGCCACGAGGCGATCGCGACCGATCGGGCCTGCGGCGTCGTCCTTCGCCCCGGCCCCACGGCGCCGATCGGGCTTCGCGGGACCGTTGCGATTGCCGCGCGCGCCGAAGCGGGCCTGGCGATCGCCACCCGGACGGGTCTCGACGACACCTCCCTGGCGGCTGCTCGCGCCGCCTTCGCGTCGACCGGCAGGCTCGAAACGGTCGTCACCGGGGGTGCCGGATCCGCCGCCGCGATCTCGGTCACGGCGAGGCTCGCGGCGGGCGAGCGGCGGACGATTCGGTTCGCGATCGCGTGGGACCTCCCGATGGTCGAGTTCGGGGCCGGCCGGCGCTGGTGGAAGCGCTACACCCGGGACTGGGGCCGGACGGGCGAGCGCGCGTGGGACCTCGCGACCCACGCCCTCGACCGGACCGACGACTGGCGGGCAGCCATCGAGGCCTGGCAGGCGCCGGTCCTCGACGATTTGGAACGGCCCGCCTGGTATCGCGCCGCGCTCTTCAACGAGCTGTATTTCCTGGTCGATGGCGGAACGTTCTGGGAAGGAGGCGAGGTCGACGGTCCGGACCCCGGCCCGGACGACGTCGGCCGCTTCGCCCTGATCGAGTCGATCGACTACCCGTACTACGACACGGTCGACGTCGACTTCTACGCGTCGTTCGCGATCCTCGGGACGTTCCCGGAGCTCGAGGCGCGCGGGATCCGCGACCTTCTCGCGGTCGTGCCGGGCGGCGACCCGTCATCCGTCACGATCGACGCGACCGGCCTCCTGGCAATCCGGAAGCTGCCGTGGGCGGTCCCGCACGACGTCGGCGGCCCGGCCGACGATCCCTTCTACCGTCCCAACTGGTATCGCTACCAGGACGTCAACGTCTGGAAGGACCTGGCCCCGAAGCTGGTCCTCCAGGTGTGGCGCGACGTCGTCCATCTCGGCGACGAGCCGCTCATCGGCGAGGCACTCCCGACGCTCGATCGGGTCATGGACCTGCTCGCCGCGACCGACGTGGACGGCGACGGCCTGCCCGATCACGACGGGATCCCGGACCAGACCTATGACACCTGGCCGATGACCGGGCCGAGCGCTTACGGCGGGAGCCTGTACCTTGGCGCCCTGGCAGCCCTCGAGGCGATGCACCGCCGCGCCGGCGACACGGTCGAGGCCGAGCGGCTCTCGGCTCGGCGCGCCACGGCCACCCGCTCGTTCGAGCGTCGCCTGTGGCGCGGCTCGCACTACGCCTACGACGACGGCGGGGCGGCGAGCAGCGAGAGCGTCATGGCCGACCAGCTCGCGGGCCAGTGGTACGCCGACGTCACGGGTCTCGGCGATCTCGTCGCGCCGGCCCGCGTCCGGGCCGCCCTGCGGACCATCCACGAGCTGAACGTCGTCGCCTTCGGGGACGGGTTGATGGGCGCGGTGAACGGCATGCGCCTCGACGGCACGATCGACGAATCGTCGGAGCAATCGGGCGAAGTGTGGGTCGGGACGACGTATGCGCTCGCCGCGTTCATGATCGGGCGCGGCCTGCTCGACGAGGGCTGGGAGACCGCGCGCGGGGCCGCGGCCGTGACCTACGAGCGCGGGCTCTGGTTCCGGACGCCCGAGGCGTATGACCGGCGCGCCAACTTCCGGGCCAGCCTGTACCTTCGGCCGCTCGCGATCTGGGCGATCGAGGACGCCCTCCGGCGGCGCTCGGGCTGAGCCCGATCGCCTCAGTCGGGCCCGATCGCCAGGGCGACGGCGTCGGCCATCGAGAGGAGCCGGCCGGCGGCCATCGCCTGATCCACGACCGCCGGGTCGGCGGCCGAACGCAGCCGGGTCAGCCAGCCGTCGTACTCGATCCTCTCGGCCTCGATCATCGGGCTGCGGGCGGCCTCGCGCAGGCCCGTGGCCGCCCCGAGCAGGCATGCCGCTCGGTCGTTCTCTCCGCGAGCGACCATGACGAATGCGACATTTTCCAGCTGATGAGCGACCGCTCCGCGGTTGCCCGAACGGACCCACCCGTGGATCGAGATCCGGTACATCGCCATCGCCTCGTCGAGACGGCCGGCGCGACGATGGATGTGCGCGAGCTCGCTGCGCGACGCCTCCGCCAGGCGTTCGTCGCCGATCTCGACGAACCGATCGATCGCCTCCTGGAGGTGGCTCCGGGCTTCGTCGAATCTCTCGGCCCGGGCGAGGAGCCTGCCCTGGCCCATCGAGGCGAGGGCGATGACGTGCGGGTTGCCCGTCCGATGCGCGGCCTCGAGACCCACGGCCATCATCCTGCCGGCCGCATCCGGGTCGCCGACGGACAGGCCACCGGCGATGCCGGCGGCCGCGAAGGCGATGCTGAACCAGTCCCCGATGCCGGTGGCGATCCGCATCACGTCGTCGACGTAGAGCAGCGACCTCTCCCGCTCCCCGGTGAAGATGCGTGCCGTCGTCTGGCCGATCATCGCTGCGATCAGGGCCCTGGGCTCGCCGATCTCGAGCGCAACGGCGAGGGCCTCGTCGCCCCATGCGAGCGCGACGTCGCCCTGGCCGGACAGCGACCATTTGCGGGCCGCTTCGCCCAGGAGCCGTGCGGCGAGGCTCCGCTGCTCGGGCGTCGGATCCGGCGGGCCTGCGAGCAGCCGTCGGGCGGCGCCGACGGCGGCGACCACGCGTGCCTGGTTGTCCGGCGACGGGACGCGGGCGTTCCAGTACGCAAGCATCGCGATGCCCATCCGGATCGCCGTTTCCGGCTCGGATTCGAGGCCCCACTCGAGGGCCGCGCCGAGGTTCTCGATCTCGGTGTCGAGGCGGTCCAGCCAGTCGACCATCGACGGCCCGCGCAGCTCCGGCGCCGCCGCCTCGGCCAGGGCGGCGAAGAAGTGCAGGTGGCGGCCCGCGATCTCGGGCGCCTCGCCGCTCTTGATCAGCTGCTCGCGGGCGTACTGGCGAATCGTCTCGAGCATCCGATAGCGGGTGGTCGCACCGCGATCGACGATGACGAGGGACCGATCGACCAGGCGGGTGAGCCCGTCGATCGCATCCATCAGCTCGTCGCCGGTCCCGGGCTCACCCGCGACGCGCGCGGCGGCGGGCACGGTCCAGCCGCCGCTGAAGATCGACAGCCGACGGAGCAGTCGCCGGTCGTCGTCGGTCAGGAGATCCCAGCTCCAGTCGATCAGGGCATGGAGCGTCTGCTGACGCGGCACGGCGGTCCGCCGGCCGCCCGTCAGGAGCCGGAACCGGTCGCCCAGCCCGCCGGCGATCTCCTCGGGCGACATCGCCGCGACCCGACCGGCCGCGAGCTCGATCGCGAGGGGGATCCCGTCGAGGCGGCGGCAGATCTCCGAGACGGCCGCCACGTTGGTCCCGGTCAGGACAAACGACGGCAGCACCGCGCACGCCCGCTCGGTGAAGAGCGAGACGGCCTCGGTGGCCGACGCCTCGTCGAGGGTCGTGGCCGGTCCGTCCGGCGCGTCGCCGTGCGGCGAGATGCCGATCGGACAGCTCAGCGACGGGACCTGGACCACGGCCTCACCGGGTACCGCGAGGGCCTCACGACTCGTCGTCAGGATCCGCAGGCCGGGCGCCGCGGCAAGCAGCCGCTCGGCGAGCCGGGCGACCCCGTCGATCAGGTGCTCGGCGTTGTCGAGGACGAGGAGCAGCTCCTTGGAGGCCACGAACTCCGCCACGACGTCGACCGCCGGCCGGCCCGGCAGCTCGGACACGCCCAGCGCCCGGGCGATCTCCGGCCCGATCTCGCCCGCGTCGGCGAGCGGCGCGAGCTCTGCCAGCCACACGCCATCCTCGAACCGCTGGGCGATGCGCCCGGCGACCTCGAGCATCAGGCGCGTCTTGCCCGTGCCGCCGGTCCCGATCAGGGTCACGAGGCGGCCACGCTCGAGTAGGCGATCGACCTCGGCGAGCTCGCGCTGGCGACCCACGAACGAGGTCAGCGGAACGGGCAGGTTCGAGCGGCGCGTGCTCAGCGAGCGAAGCGCCGGGAACTCGCGGGGCATGTCCGCCGCGGCGACCTGGAACACCTGCTCGGGACGATCCAGATCGCGCAGCCGATGCGACCCGAGGTCGAGCAGGTCCACGTCCGGCGGCAGTCGATCGCGCGTCAGCGCCGCCGCGACTGCCGACAGGAGGACCTGGCCTCCATGACCGATCGCGAGGATTCGCGCGTCGCGGTTCAGGGCCTGGCCGAAGAAGTCACCCTCGCGCGACTCGGCGGTACCGGCGTGGATCGCCATCCGGACGCGAAGCGGGCCGGTCGGACCCCAGGCCGTGTCACGAAGCGCGCGCTGCGCCCGGAGCGCCGCGTCGACCGCCGACCCGGCACGTTCGAACACGGCGAGCATGCCGTCGCCCATGGACTTGACCACGACGCCGCCGTTGGACGTGATCGCCTCGCGGAGGAGCTCGTCGTGGATCGCGAGCGCGGCTCCCATCGCATCGCCGTGCTCCTCCCACAGCCGGGTGCTGCCCGCGATGTCGGTGAGGAGGAACGTGGAGAGCGTCGCGTCGGACCGCGGACCCGAAGTCGGCTCGACCGCTGCGAGCGGCTCGTGCTGGGCGGTCACGTCAGGCGCGGTGGCGGTCGACGAACCGGCCGATCCGGCCGAGGGCGTCCTCGAGCTGCTCGTACGACGTCGCGTAGCAGGCGCGGACATGGCCTTCGCCCGACGGCCCGAACGCCGAGCCCGGGATGACCGCCACCTGCTCCTCGGCGAGGAGGCCCTGGGCGAACTCCTCGGAGCCCAGGCCCGTCGCCGACGTGACCTCCGGAAAGGCGTAGAACGCTCCGCGCGGCTCGAACGTCCGAAGGCCGATCGCATTGAACCCGTCGACGATCAGCCGCCGGCGCCGGTCGTACTCGGCGAGCATCCGCGCGACGTCCGGCTCACCGCCGACGATCGCCTCGAGCGCCGCATCCTGGGCGGTCGTCGGCGCCGACATGATCCCGTACTGGTGGACCTTGACGATCCCCTCGAGGATCGCCGCCGGCGCCGCGAGGTAACCGACCCGCCAGCCGGTCATCGCGTACGCCTTCGAAAACCCGCCCATGAGGATCGTCCGGTCGCGCATCCCGGTCAGCGCGCTGAACGCGCGGTGGCGATACGAGCCGTACGCAAGGCGGTCGTAGATCTCGTCGGTGTACACGAGCAGGTCGTGACGCTCGGCGATCGCGGCGAGCTCGTCCTGGACGGCGTCGGGCAGGACCGCGCCGGTCGGATTGCAGGGATAGCCGAGGAACAGGGCCTTGGTCCGGGGCGTGATCGCGGCCTCGACCGCCGCGGGATCGAGGGCGAAGTCGTCCTCGAGGCGGGTCGCGACGTGGACGACGGAGCCCCCGGCGAAGATCACCGCCGGGGCGTACGCGACATACGATGGCTCGTGGAGGATGACCTCGTCGCCCGGGTCGCAGGTCGCCCGCAGGGCGAGGTCGACCGCCTCGGACGCGCCGACCGTGATCAGCAGCTCGGTGGCGGGATCGTAGGCCACTCCGTACCGGCGTTCCAGGTGCGCCGCGAGCGCCCGGCGCAGCTCGATCGTGCCGTAGTTGCTCGTGTAATGGGTCCGCCCCGCGTGGAGCGATCGGACGCCGGCGGCGACGATCCGCTCGGGCGTGTCGAAGTCGGGCTCCCCCACCCCGAGGCTGATGACGTCGTCCATCGTTGCGAGGATGTCGAAGAAGCGCCGGATCCCGGACGGTGGCACGGCCCGGACGCGTTCCGACAGCGCGCGCTCGGCGAGCGGCCTGCGGGCGGGCGAAGGCGCTTCGGTGAGCGCTGGACGCGGGGTGGAGCCGGCGTCGACGGTCATGTCGGCAAGACTACGCGATCGTGGGGCGGCCGCAGGATCGCGTGCGGACGGGTGGCTGGCCGATATACCGTGGCGCGGTATACGCGATGCGGAATCCTTCCGACCAAAGGAGGCCGGCGACGGACGAAGAGCGGTACCGGGCGGCGGAACGGGACCTCTGGCAGTCGCTCGGGGCGCGACCCACGGAACGACGCCTCGATCTCCGGCAAAATCACGTCACCGTCCGGCTCCAGGAGCTCGGTGACGGCGAGCCGGTCGTGTTCATCCATGGCGCGAACACGAGCGGCGCCAGCTGGGCGTCCCTCGCCAGCCGCCTGGACGGGTTCCGCTCGATCATCGTGGATCGGCCGGGGACGGGGCTCAGCCGACCGCTCGTGCCGGCGCTCGATCGCCGGAGCATCGGCCGGTTCGCCGATACCTTCGTCGTCGACCTCCTCGATGCCCTCGAACTCGAACGGGCGCATCTCGTCGCGACGTCGTTCGGCGGATTCATCGCCCTTCGAAGCGTGGCCGCTCACCCCGACCGCGTGAACCGGATGGTCCAATTCAGCTGGCCGGCCGGGGCGCCGAACTCGCGCCTGCCCGCCTTCATGCGGATCATGAGCATCCCGGTCCTCGGGCGCCTGCTGGCGGAGCTGCCGGCGAACGAGCGGACCGTGCGCATGGCGTTCGGCCGGATCGGGCACGAGGCGAGCCTCGACACCGGGCGGATCACCGAGCAGGACCTTGCGTGCTACCTCGCCCTGCTGCGCCACACCGATACGATGCGCAACGAGCTGGCCCTCGGTCGCGCCCTGATCTCGCCGTTGCGCGGCCTCAACCGGGTGGTCCTGACCGACGAGCTGCTCGCGACCGTCCGGACGCCGACCCTGTTCCTGTGGGGCGAGAACGATCCGTTCGGCGGCGTCGAGTCAGCGCGCCGCGTCGTCGGGCAGATGGCGGGCGCCGAGCTCGAGATGCTGGCCGGGGCCGGCCACGCCCCGTGGCTCGACGACCTCGACCGGTGCGTCCGCGCGACGGCCGCGTTCCTGGCTCGCTGAGGTCAGGCCGGCATCGGTCGCGGCGTGCCGCGCAGCAGCACTCCGGCGACCAACGGCCAGGGCGCCCCGATGCACGCGAAGAACACGACCGGCTCGATCCCGGAGGTCCGCAGCCAGTACCACGGGAGGAACAGGCTCGCTCCGAACAACGCCGTCGGCGCGGCCAGCGCCACGACGAGCAGGACGAGCGCCCACGTCGGCCAGGTCCCGGCCCGTCGCGCGCCGATCGCGAGGCCGACCGTCCCGAGCATGAAGACGACAGCGATCGGCAACATCCACGGCATCGGCGACCAGACCAGCCCTGCAACGATCGCGGTCCATCCGGCGGCGCGAGCCGCGACAGCATCCCGCGGCAGGCCCTCGATGACCCGGTACAGCCCGAGCGACAGCAGGACGAACGCGAGGATGATGAACGGCAGCGCGGCCCCTCCGTCGCGATACGACCCGTAGTCGTCGTACATGACCGGCCCGGTGGCCGCGAGGACCACGGCGCTCGCGAACGCCACGAGGCCCAGGAGCGGCGCGAACCCGAACCGGTCCGAGACCCGCTCGGGGCGCGCCGCGGATCCCGCGAGCTGCGGATGGATGCGGGCGTCCAGGGCGCCCGCCACGATGTCCAGGCGGTCACGGAGCGACGGCGGGCGCTCGGCCAGCAGCTCGGCGAACTCATCGCCGTACCGCTCGCGCCAGCGCTTCGGGTACAGGGACAGCAGGACGCTCATGACGGCTCCCTCCCGAGTCGCGCGAGACCGGCCTGGGCGAACGCCCGCAGGTGGTCGAGCTGCACCTGGAGGGTCGTGGCCCCGAGCGCCGTGAGCCGGTACGGCCGCCGGCGATCCTCGGGCTCGAGCGCCTCGATCAGGCCGCGTCGCTCGAGCCGGGCCAGGGCGCCGTACAGCGTTCCCGGCCGCATCGGGCTGCCGGTCGTCGCCTCGACGTCGGTCATGATCGCGTAGCCGTGCTTCGGCCCGTCCGACAGCGAGACGAGGATGTACAGCGCCGGCTCGGCGAACCGGCCGAGCTCGCCGAGCGGCTGATCCGAGGCTCCGGCGGGCTCTGCGGTTGACCGGCTCATCGAGATGCCTCCAAGGCGGATGACGCGGTCCGCAGCGGGCCGGTCGGCGCACTTATGCCGTTGTGCGTAGTACGCAACGCGATATAACCACGGACGCCCCTCGCCGTCAAGCCGCGATCAGTGGGCGCGTGCTCCGGCGAGCGCGGCGGCTCGTTCGGCCGGGGTGGGCTCGGCGGGGTCCGTCGTCAGGCCGATCTGGGTCGGCTCCTGGCGGCGCCACGACGCGCCGGCCGTCAGCCCCTCGAACCCACGCGCCAGCCGGAACAGCTCGAGCTCGGACCAGGCCGGTCCGATGAGCTGGAGCCCGACCGGCATCCCCTCCGACAGGCCGCACGGGATCGAGATCCCGGGCAGGCCGGCCATGTTGACCGGCAGGGTGCATGCGTCCGACAGGTACATCGCGACCGGGTCGGCCATCTTCGCCCCGAAACGGAAGGCGACGGTCGGTGACGTCGGTGCGACGAGGGCGTCGAAGCCCTGCTCGAAGAGGGTGTCGAAGTCCTGCTTGATCAGCGTCCGGACCTTCTGCGCCTTGACGTAGAACGCGTCGTAGTAGCCGGCCGACAGGGCATACGTCCCGAGCATGATCCGGCGCTTGACCTCCGGCCCGAACCCGCGGCCGCGCGTCGCGAGGTAGTTGCCGAGGACGTCGCCGTCGCCCAGGCGCGGCCCGAACCGGACGCCGTCGTAGCGGGCCAGGTTCGCCGATGCCTCGGCCGGGGCGACGATGTAGTAGGTCGCGAGGCCGTAATCGGTGTGCGGCAGGCTGACCTCCTCGACGATGGCGCCGGCGCCCTCGAGGGCGGCAACGGACTCCTCGATCCTGCGCCGCGAGTCGGGATCCATGCCGGCGACGAAGTACTCCCGCGGCAACCCGAGCCGCTTGCCCCGGAGTCCGCTCACCGCCTCGTCGTCGCCCGTCGGGAGGTGCAGGAGCTCATCCGGCACGGGCACGGGCGCCGAGGTCGAGTCGCGCTCGTCGCGGCCGGCGACGGCGTGCAGGAGCGCGGCGGCGTCGCGGACGTCCCGGGCGAACGGCCCGATCTGGTCGAGGCTGCTGGCGAAGGCGACGATCCCGTAGCGCGATACCCGCCCGTACGTCGGCTTGATCCCGACGATCCCGGTCAGGGCCGCCGGCTGGCGGATCGAGCCCCCCGTGTCGGTGCCGATCGAGAGCGGGGCGTGGTAGGCGGCCACAGCGACCGCCGACCCGCCGCTCGAGCCGCCGGGCACGGTCTCGAGGTCCCACGGATTGGCGACCGGACCGTAGGCGCTGTGCTCGTTGGACGAGCCCATCGCGAACTCGTCCATGTTCGTCTTGCCGAGGATCACCGCTCCCACGGATCGCAGGCGTTCGGTGATGTGGGCGTCGAACGGGGCGATGTAGCCCTCGAGGATCCGCGACCCGGCGGTGCACTGGCCGCCCTTGACCGAGACGAGGTCCTTGAGGGCCACGGGCACGCCCAGGAGCGGGTGGGCGCCGGGCTCGCGCCCCGTCAGGCGGGCATCGGCCGCGTCGGCCTGGGCGAGGGCGGACTCGCGATCGATCGACAGCCAAGCGTTGAGAGCGTGGTTGCCCGCCTCGGCTGCGTCGAGGTGGGCCTCGGCGAGGGCGCGCGAACTGACCTCGCCCGACCGCAGGCGGTCGCTCATCTCGTGGGCAAGGAGACGCGTGAGGTCGGTCATCGTCGGTCGGTCACCAACGGTGCGCCACGATTGGCGGCCCGGCGCTTGCTCACTCGCCGCTCAGGATCGGCGGCGAGACGATGTAGCCGCCCGCGGCGGCGGGCGCATTTCCGAGGGCTTCCTCGACGGTCAGGGACGGCGTGACGATGTCCTCGCGCAGGATGTTCTCGAGCTCGATCGTCTGGGCCGTCGGCGCGATCGCGTCCGTATCGAGCTCGGCGAGCTTCGTGTACTGGTCGAGGATGTGGTTGAGCTGTCCCTCGAGAAGCCCCAGCTCCTCGGCGGTCAGCCCGAGTCGGGCGAGGTGGGCGACGTGCTCGACGTCGCTGCGGGACAGGCCGGGCATGGCGCCGATGATATCCGACGAGCCGCACGCGACCCGGGCCCGCCTGGCGTCGTTCCGACCCGGGCAGCGCGCGCGGGGCAGCGTGCGAGGGACCTTGCTACGCTCGATCGGATGATCGCCCGGACCGCCCCGCGGAACACGCGAACCGCGGCACTCCTGCCCATCGTTCCGGGCGCATGGGCATGACCACGATCCGGGAGACCATCCGGTCGATGGGCGCCGGGGACGTCGATGAAGCGGCCGAGCTTCTCCGCCGCGGCGACTTCGGCGAGCGCCACGACTTCTTCGCGTGGGCCCTCGACCAGCCGGCGATCGCGCCGATCGTCGCCGAGGCCGGCGGGCGGATCGTCGCGACCGGAGTCGGCAGCGCGCACGGGCGCACGGGCTGGGTCGGCGTCATCTTCGTCGACCCGGAGCGACGCGGAGCGGGGCTCGGCCGGCGAATCACGCGGGCCGTGCTCGACGACCTCGAGGCACGCGGCTGCCGGACCCAGATCCTCATCGCGTCGCCGATGGGCCGCCCGATCTACGAACGCGAGGGGTTCGTCGAGCTCGACCGCCAGGTCCGCTTCGCGATCGATGGCCTGCCGCCGGACGACGGCGTGGCCGATCCCCGGATCCGCGCCTTCGAGGCCACCGACTTCGACACGATCGTCGCCCTCGACCGGTGGGCCACCGGCGAGGACCGCCTCGTGGTGCTCAGCGCGCTTGTCACGCCGGCCTCGACGCTCGTGGCCATCGACGCTGCGGGCGAGGTCACGGGCTTTCTGGCCAGGACACCGTGGCGCGGCGGCGCGCTGATCGCGCCCGATCCGGACGATGCCCTCCGCCTGCTCGAGCGACGCCGTCGCTCGACCGGTGTCAGCGGCCGGGCCGGCGCGGGCGTCCTCGCCTCGAACGCGGCCGGCCGGGACCGATTGCGCGGCGCGGGCTGGGAGGAAGAGCTCGGCGGTGTCCGGATGATCCGCGGCGAACCGCTCGACTGGCATCCGGAGGGGATCTTCGGCCAGTTCAACGGGGCCCTCGGCTGACGGGCTCCGGATCGCGCCAGGGCGCCGTCGGGTCAGGGCTGACGACGCGGGATCGCGTCAGGGCGCCGGGGTCAGGGCGGTGACCACGAAGATCGACCGGCAGCGGTAGCGGGCCATCTCCGCGGCCTCGTCGGATGCGGCGCCCGCCGCACACGATTCGGCTCCCGAATCCTGGAAGTGTCCCTCGACCACCCAGCGATCATTCGGTGGCACGTCGCAGGCCGTCCGGCCGGCAAGATCAGGATGGATGCGCGCATCGAAGGCGGCCGTGCCGTCGACGACGTGGATCGCCATGCGGGCCGGGGCCGCGAGCCAGTCGGTCGTGCTCGTCGACTGCGCGTCCGGCCCGACGCAGGTGACCGCGATCCGGGCCGTGGTCGCCACCCGGACATCGCCGAAGCACGACGCGCCGCCGTCCGGGACACTCCCGGACGCGAGCCGCGCGAGATCGGCCACGCCGACGAACGCGTCGACCGGCGGGCAGCTGAGCGCAACCCCCTTGGCCCAGATCTCCCCGGTCTTGCTCGCGACCGCGATCCAGCCGACCATCGGCTCGCCGCCGGCTCGCGTCACGGCCGGCACGATCACCCGGTACCAGTCGTAGCCACTGCCGAGGACCGGGCCGTCGATGACGAACAGCCTGGTGCCCGTGTCGAGCAGCGGCTCGTAGCGCTCCGAGCTGTCGTCGACGATGGGCTGCGAGCGCACGCGCAGGTTCGGGGTGGTGGTGATCGCGGACGCCTGGAGGTCGAGCCAGGCGGGTGCCGGGGTCGCCGACAGCACGACGAAGGTCGTCCGGCAGCGCAGGATCGCATCGGTGACCGTGAGGGTCGACACGGAGGTTGGCGTCCCCTCGAGCTTGCACGTCGACGCGGCGGCGTCGTCGAAGGCGCCTTCGATGGTCGCCATCCGGCCGGCCGGAAGCTCGTCCTCGGTCACCGAGCCGTTCGGATCGCGGGCCAGGAACAGCGGTGGCGTGACGCCCGACGTCAGGCTTCGTGAGTCCGTGGTCACGAACGGCCCGCCCGATCCGGCCAGCCAGGCCGGACCGCCGAGGCACGCCCCGACCGGATCCGCGGGGCACGGGGCGACCGGCTCGGACGATCCGACGAGCCCTCGGAAGGTGATCGTCCGACGACCGTAGCACGCGAGAGCCTCGTACCGGTTCATCGCGGCCAGCTGATCGACGCCTGGCCCGGGCGGACAGGCGAGCGTGGCCGCGGCGATCCACGGGGTTCCATTGATGTCGGCGCTCGCGACCCAGCCGATCGGCCAGGTCGCACCGGGGTCCGACGGTCGCCAGACCTTGACCTGGTACCAGTCGTGGTCCGTTGCGACGACCGGGCCGTCGACGACGAAGAGGCGGTCTCCGACGTCGAGGAACGGCTCGAACTTGATCGAGTCGGCGGCAATCCGCGGCTGCGATCGAAGGCGCAGATTGGTCGAGATCACCTCCGCGACGGAGTCGACGGCGATCGCGGTCGGCGGCCCGCCGGAGCTCGGATCGGCCGGCTGCGACGGCAGGACCCCGCGTTCGGAGGCTCGTGCGACCGCCGACGGCCCCGGCCCGACCGACTGGTCGACCGGCGGGAACTCGGCGATCGTCTTCGGCCGGAACAAGGCTCCCCCGGCCACCACGGCGACGAGGGCGAGCGTCGCGCCGATCACGAGCGCCGCCGCGAGGAGGAGGAACATCGGCGATCGGCTCTGCCGCACGCGGCCGGTTGCGACCGCGCCCAGGACGCGCCGCCGCACGACATCGGAGGGCTCGAGCACGGGCAGCTCGGCGAGGAGCTGGAACTGGCGGCGGTACGCGGATGCTCGCTGGGCGCACACCGGGCAGTCGTGGATGGCCTGGCGGAGGCGCTCGGCCTCCTCATCGCTGAGCCCGAAATCGATCGCGGCCGACGCAAGGAGCAGCTCGTCGTGCTCGTGGATCACGAGTGCACCCCTTCCCGGACGAGGTACACGCGGAGCTTCTCGCGGGCTCGGAACATCATCGTCCGGGTCGCCATCTCGCTCCGGCCGATGGCCTCGGCGATCTCGCGTCCACTGAACCCCTGGGAGGCCATGAGCAGTGCGGCGCGTGCGTCGCTCGGGACGGTCGCCAGACCGGCCAGCAGGACCGCATTCGTTTCCTTGCGCAGCGTGGGCACGTCGGCCGGTGCCTCGTCGGGCAGGCTGCGGACGCTGCTCAGGAAGCGCTGGGCGACGGTTGCCCGCCGTCCGCGGCTCGTGGCGAGGTTGGCGCACACGCGGAACAGCCACGCGGGAATGTTGTCCGGCGTGCGATCCGCGGCGAGCTCCTTGACGAGCCGCAGGAAGGACTCCTGGACGAGGTCATCGGCCACGTCGCGATCGCGGGTCATGCCGAAGGCAAAGCTCGTCAGCTTCCCGGCATGCTCCTCGAACGCGCGCATGACGACGTCCTCGCGAGCAGCGACGACGGACCGCGAGTCGACCGAAGCAAGTGACGGTTCGCTGGGGAGCTGCCGGATGGCGTAGACCTCCATGGCGCGATGACGTGCATCCCGTCACGTTGTTACCCCCCGGCGACGAGGATGATGCGCCGAGCCGTGACCGCCTGTCAGCCCGTCGTGACCGCCGTGAGGTTCATCGTCAGCAGGACGCCGGGCTTCGGCAGCTCGTGGACCCCGATGACGGTCCGCGCCGGCCGATGATCGCCCATCCGCTCGGCGTAGGCCGCGTTCATCGCCTCGAAATCGGCCATCCGCAGCAGGAAGATGTTGACGTGGACGACGTGGCCGAGGTCCGAGCCGGCGGACGTCAGCATGACCGCGACGTTGTCGAGGATCTGGCGCGTCTGGGCCGCCACGTCCGGCCCGGCAAGGTGGCCTGTCGCGGGATCGACGCCGGCCGTCCCGCCGATCGTGATCTGGTCGCCGACCCGGGCGACGTGGTCGTACGGCCCGATCGGCGTCGGGGTGTTCGGCGGCGTGCTCGTCTCGACCGTCGGCATCGGGCAGCTCGTCCGGCTCAGCCCGGACCCGTCATCCGCCAGAACGCCGCCGCGAGGCGGACCTCGGCCGCCCGTTCGACCAGCGGCCGATAGAGCGCCGCGACATCCCGGCCGCTCACCTCGATCGTCTCGACCCGTCCCTCGATGAGGAGCGTCGCCCGGACGCGTGCCTCCGCGTCGGCCGTCGAGAGCTCGACATCGTCGATCGCGATCCCGATCCCGAGCACGCGATCGAGGTCCTCGGCAAGCCGCTCGGCGAACCGTTCCTCGGCGTCGTTCATGTGTCGTCTCCGGCGTTGTGTCCGGCCAGGAGCTTCACGAAGCCGGCCGCATCGAGAACGGGCACGCCGAGCTCCTCGGCCTTCGCCAGCTTCGAGCCCGCGCCCGGGCCGGCCACGAGGTAGTCGGTCTTCTTCGACACCGAGCCCGATGGCTTGCCGCCGGCGTCGCGGACCGCCTGCTCCGCCTCGTCACGGCTGTAGCCATCGATCGTGCCGCTGACGACGACGGTCTTGCCCGCCAGCGGTCCATCGGCCGCCGGCCCGGCGCCGGCGGGACGCGGGGTCGGAAGCTCGGCCTCGATCCCGGCGTCGGCGAGGTCGTCGAGCACGCCCCGACCCGGGCCGTCGGCGGCGAACCAGGCGGCGAGCGCGGCCGACACGGTCGGGCCGATCCCCTCGATCTCGACGAACCGCTCCGGCTGCTCCGTGGCGACGGCCTCGAGATGGGCGGCGGCCCGGCGAAGCCAGTCGTCGCCTGCCGGGACCTCGGCAGCAAGCCACGCGGCCAGCTCGATCGCGGTCGTGAACCCGACCTGCGGGATCCCGAGACCCGCCAGCACCCGCTCCAGGGGCCGGCGGCGCGCCTTCTGGATCGAGGCATGGAGGTTCTCGGCGCTCTTCCGGCCGAATCGCTCGAGGCCTTCGAGATCCTCGATCGACAGCCGGTAGAAGTCGCCGCGGCGCTTGACGAGCCCGGTCTGAAGGAGCTGCTCGAGGACCTTCCAGCCGGCGCCCTCGATGTCCATCCCGCCCCGCCCGACGAAGTGCTGGAACTCCTGCGACACGCGGGCCGGGCACGCCAGGTTCGGGCAGTAGTGGCGGACCGCGCCATCGTCCCGGACGATCGGCGTGTCGCAGACCGGGCAGCGCTCGGGCATGACGAACGGCCGCTCCGTGCCGGTCCGCTTCTCGACGATCGGCCGGACGACCTCGGGAATGACGTCGCCGGCCTTCTGGAGGATCACGTGATCGCCGATCAGGAGGCCCTTGCGACCGATCTCGTCGAGGTTGTGCAGGGTCGCCCGGGTGACGGTCGAGCCGGCGACCTTCGCCGCGGTGAGATGGGCGACCGGGGTCAACGTCCCGGTCCGCCCGACGTACGGGACGATGTCCTCCAGGACCGTCTCCACCTGCTCGGGCGGAAACTTGTACGCGATCGCCCAGCGCGGGGCCCGGCTGACCATCCCAAGCCGCGCCTGCTGATCGAACCGGTCGACCTTGACCACGACCCCGTCGGTCTCGTACGGCAGGTCGTGGCGCTCGTCGCGCCAGGTCTCGGTGAAGGCGATGACGCCGTCGATGTCGAGGCCGGATGTCCGGTTCGGGTTCACCGCGAAGCCGAGCGCCGCGAGTCGATCGAGCGCCGCCGACTGGCTGGCGATCCCGGTCGCGGACGCGCCGGCCTCGTCATCCTCGATCAGCTGATAGGCCCACGTGCTG